>JBKKBD010000060.1:0-27276 GCA_046714315.1 Specibacter sp. | reverse complement strand
ACAACGCGCGACGGCGGCGCACCCTCGGATTTCAAGGGGTGCGCCGCCGCAGTCGTGCATTGGGTAGGAGTTGTTACTCAGCAGGCTCCAATTTCTCCGGAGCTGCTTCGCTTGGGGCAGGCTCTGCCGCGGCCACCGGAGCGCCGCCAACTACGCCCTGCAAGAGCCCAATGATGTCCAGACCTGTCTGATCCTTGATCAACTGAGTCGTCTGCTGGACGCCGTTGGAGACGTTCCTGCTCAACTGGCTTGCGCCGTCGTTGGAAACAACTGTCATGTTCTTGATGGCCGACATGGGCGCCGCAACTTCACGGGCCATGGCCGGGAGCACTTCCAAAACCTTGCTCAGGATGGCTGCTTCGTTGAACTTTTCATATGCCTCGGCCTGGGCGGCGATTCCAGCCGCCTCCGCCAAGCCCTTGGCCTGGGTGGATTCGGCCTCGGCCTGGCCCAGGGACTTGATGACGGTAGCATCGGCACGGCCTCGGGCCTCAATCACCGAAGCGTCGGCGTTTCCGCGGGCGGTGTTGGCTGCAGCGTCCGCCTCGGCGGCAACCCTGTCACCCTCGGCCGTGAGCTTGCGCTTGGCAAGTTCAACGGTGGCTTCGATTTCAGCGGCCTCGGAGGCGCGGCGTCGCTCTTCAAGCTTCGCGTCGGCCTGCTGGATCAACCTGTACTTCTCGGCGTCCGCGGGCTTGCGAACTTCAGTGTCGAGCTCCCGTTCACGCAACTCGGCACGACGCAGGGCAACCTGCTGATCACGGATGATGACCTGCTCATTTTGCTCCGCCGCAGCCAGCGGACCGGCTGCATCCGCACGGGCTTGACGAGCGTCAGCCTCTTCCTTGAGCTCGGCACGCTTGATGATCAGCTGCTGCTGCGCAAGGGCCACCTGTTCGTCGGCGAGAGCCTTGGCCTGCTCGGCTTCCTGAAGGAACTGTGCTTCGGCGATCTTGGCGTTCTTCTCGGCCAGTGCGGCTTCGGGGCGGCCAAGGTTGATCAGGTATCCGGAATCGTCGTCCACGGACTGGATCTGGAAGGTATCGATCTCCAGACCCTGGTTGTGCATGGAGTGCTCTGCCTCCTCCTTCACGCTCTTGGCGAAGGTGGCCCGGTCTTTGATGATGGACTCCACTGTCAGCGTTCCTACAATGGAGCGCAGCGAACCGGACAGGGTCTCCTGGGTGTAGTGGTCGATGGCGTCCTGCTGGTTGAGGAATCGCTGAGCGGCCTTACGCACCGAGTCAGCGTCACCGCCTACTTTCACCTGGGCCACACCCGTGAGGTGCAGTTTGATGCCGTTCTGCGAGATGGCCTCAATTTTCAGGGCCACCTGACGAGAGGCCAGCGAGAGCGGATAGGCCCGCTGAGTGAAGGGGTTGATGAAGATTCGCCCAAAAACCACCCGCTGGCTATTCGGGTCGGGCTGGCTCTTATTGTCTTTGGACGAGATCACCAGGGCCTGGTCGGGGCTGGCAATGTGCAGAGCCATGCGGCCGATGACGGCGCCAATGACGACGATCACCAGCAGCACCACTGCACCAATGATGAGGGGAATCAGGGTCGGTAACATGAGACCTTTCGGGTTTCACGGCGGCCTTTCGGGACTGCAAGCCCGCCTGGTTACCTTTGATCCTACGGAATTTCCGCGAATTCTCCACATGATGGCGTAATAGTTGGTACAAACACGGCACAAACGCCGTTAGGGCGCCATGCCGGACTCCACTGGAACGATCTCCACGCCGTTGCGCCGGTGAATCCTTGGGTCGTTGCGGTTGAAGCCCTTAGCATCCATATTGTTGCCCAACCTAAACGCAGCGAGGGCCCGGTCATAGATTTCATTCATGCGCCGGCCGGTGTACTCCCCTACCGTCCCGTCGGTGAAGGTGATGGAGATAACGGTCTTGGCCGGGAAGTGCTGTCGCATGCGCACGAATCCCTCGTCGTCCTGTTGCAGGTGAATCATGTGGGTTCCGCCTCTATTGGTGCACGTCTCATGGAAATGGGCATGCGGTTGTTTCCCCGAATCGTCATCGGGGTGGAACCTTAGGTTCTCATAAAGTTGAGCAGCCGATGTGTGGCACCGCCGAAACGATGCCACACTGCAGGCTGAATGCATGGTGGAATCTACTGCAGGCGCTTGCGAACCATTTCCGAAACTGCCTTGCCGTCGAACCGGCCTGCAATTTCAGCGGTAATCGGCTTCATGGCCAACCCCATCTGCTTCATTGACAATTTTCCCTGCTCAGCTTCAAGTGCCGTGATGATGCCATCGACAATTGATTCGGCTTCCTGGGCATTCAGCGGCTTCGGCAAGTAAGCCTCGATGACCTCGGCTTCCGTGATCTCAGCCGCAGCCCGATCCGCCTCTCCGGCCTCGGTGTAGATGTTGGCCGTGTCGCGGCGCTTGGCTGCTTCTTTTTGCAGGATGGTGATGACCTGGGCGTCATCGAAGTCCACCGGAGTCTTGCCACCCTTCTCACGCGTCTCAATTTCACCCAGGACGTTGCGAACCGTAGTCAGTGCAACTTTGTTGCCGGCCTTCATGTGCGCGACGACATCCGTCTTGAGTTGCTGCTTTAGCGTGGACATGTATTCCCCTAAATCTGGTAAATGCTTCAGCCTGATGGCCATTGCCGTCAATTATCCCTCTTCTGGCTGCGAGCGCAGACGCGAACTGTGGTTGCCAAGTGAACCGTCACATCTAAACTCCGCGGGCCCATTCGATAATCAGATTCAGGCCGTCCACAAAGCTAGGGTCTTGCGGACGGTTAAGGAAGGCGTGGAAAGCTCCGGGCAGCATGTGGTACCCGACTGGGATCCCGGCCGCAGAGAGTTCCTGGGCGAATTCGCTACCAGATGCGCGCATGGAGTCATGATCGGCATCAATCATGAGCGTCGGAGGGAAGCCATGCAAGGGGTGTCCGCCCGGAAATGCGTCGGATTCCGAGAGCGCAGACAGTCGGCCTGCGTAGTGGAGATTCATCAAGTTGAGTACAGTCGGTGCGTGGACGAAGCGACGCAGGCCACGGAGGCGGCGCCGCAATTCGCGCGACCGGATCGGTAGCCGGGCGTGGAAAAGTCCGTAGGTGAAAAAGGCGCCCGCAAGAGGGTCAGCCCCATCGCCCGCCATGCGAAGCACTGCAGCAGCCGACAAACACGCACCGGCGCTTGCGCCGCCCAGAATCACCCCGCTGGGGGCTTCGCGTTGCACCTCGCGAACCACAGCAACGACTTCGTCAACAGGTACCGGATAGTGAACGGCCGGGGACCGCCGCAATCCCTGCGTAGACCAACTAAATCTCGAGACTGTTGCGAGTTGATATGCAATGGTGATGACGTGGAATCCGGCTGCAGCCAAGGCTCCGCCGACATCATGCGACTCCGCTTGCTCGAGGTTTCCTTTGAAGAACCCGCCCCCATGGATCCAAACGATCGGCGTGGTACTGGCGGGTGTTGTGCGCCTTGGCGGCGAGTAATACCGCACAGGTATGGGCCCATGAGGTCCATCGACTGTGCTGTCGCGCCAGTCAACACAGTGCGAGGTCTTTTCGATCGGTATCAAATTCTCCCCAAAATATCGCCCTGTGAGTTTGAAGCAGCGGTATGGTCCCTCACCGCTGCATTTTAGCGCGGATGTACAACCGACCGACTCACCTCTCAGCAAGCAAAATCCGCAGCTAGAACTAAATAGAACATATGTTCTAATTTGTCCGTCGGCGAGCGCGGAGCCAGCTCCTTTCACACCTGAGCTAGACGCTTCTGTCCCACATTCCGTTGTCCAAGGCATACAGGGTGGCTGCGACCCGGTTTGTGGCGCCGATCTTGAGATAGATGTGTTCTATATGGTTCCTTGCCGTCTTGGGCGCGATGAACAACTCCTCGGCGATTTGTTTATTGTTCATTCCCCTACACACGAGCCTGAGCACCTCCAGCTCCCTGTCGGTGAGAGCAGAAGGTGGGATACGCAGTCGTGCACCCCTGCGCCCTGCGGCAACTAGGACTGCATTGGCAGCCTCCCCATCCATACGGCCGGCCTTCACCTCTACCCCCAGGCGTTGCCCTGCCTCCTGCGGTGACATGGGGTCCCTATGCGGGCGCGGTTCCAGGGACGATTGATAGTAGTCAGCCGCGGCGAGGATGCGCTGACAGATATCAAGCTCGGCTCCCGTCAGGCTCTGCGGATACCCGGAACCATCCAGACGTTCGCGGTGCGCCCCGGCGATGGCTGCCACGCGCCGCATGCCCGGCACCCGACCAAGAATCCGCTCGGTGAGGTACGGGTACATCTGCAGCCGCTCGCGCTCCAATGTCGACAGGGGCACTCCCTTGTCCCAGATTCCGTTGCTGACGCCCATCCGCCCCAGGTCATGGACCCAGCCCGACCGCTGAAGAAGTTCGACGTCGGGCCCTTTGAGTCCCAGCTCCCCCGCGGCCCCAGCCGCCAACGCTGCAACAGCCCGGGAGTGGCCAGCCGTCCAAGGAGACTTCAGGTCCGCAAAGTCACCGATGGCCGCCAGCACCTGATCCAGTTCCTCGCCGCTCAACACGGTGGCCTCGGGCGCGGCGGCAAGGGTGGCCGGCCACGGGTCCAGCTCAAACAGCCCGGCGGCCAAATCCGGCGCATGGGCACAGAACAGGTCAACCAGCTCAGGATCAAACTGCGTGCCACGCCTGGCGGAGATAATTGAGACCGCTGCGGCAACACCGCCAGTTCGCAGGAAAACCTCTGCCATGTCGGCCAACTGGGCGATGCGCATCTCCAAGGGAATTTCGACGCCGGTCCTCCCCGAGGGAAGCCCTTGCCCATCCCAGCGCTCAAAGGTGTGGCGCAGAACCTCCGGAATGCCCTGGTCCAGGCCAACCCTGCTCGCCAGCTGACCGGCCGAGGTGCAGTGTGAACGAATCAGTTCCCGCACCACGGTGTTCGCCGTCGCCGTGAAAAGCGTTTGCCGAGCCGTGCGCCGCAAGCGTGGCAATCCAGTTCCCGTGCGGTGCAGCATCATGGTGAGCATCGGAAGGCCGTGCGCATCGATGAGGTAATAGTCGGAGCGGAATCCAATGTCGTCCCCAAAGAGCGCAGCCAACTCAAAGGAGTCTGCATGGCACCCGATCCACGCCAGCAAGTTCGCATAGTAGATGCGCTCGCGGGCGGCTAGGCCAACATCCATGAGATCGGCAATCCGCATCCCCAGCAACGTGGCCCGGAGCATGTGATCCATGGGCTGACCCAAGCCAAGGTCGATCGCCAGTGACAAGGCGGCGAGGATTTCCGGGCGGGTGGGCCCGGGCACCCCGTCCCGCGCCGTGGGTCCCCTGGGTGCGGGCGCCGGGAGTATCGGCTTGTCGATGAACGGACCATGGTCATTCACCCCATAATTCTACGTCCGCTACCCCCAAGGCGTCGGATCATGAGGCAGGCACTGACTCATCCACACCATGCCGCAGCGTCTCGCTCAGCCCGGGCGGTACATCGACTTCGACAGCCAGTGCCTGCAGAGCCTTGCTGAAGTAATTGCGGGCAGCCGCCGCCAGGGCAATGTCAACAATCTCCCTGTCACTGAAGCCAGCCTCGCGCAGGGACGTGGAGTCGGCGTCGTCCATTGACTGCGCGTTAGTGCTCAGCCGTGCCGCAAAATCCATCATGGCAACCTCGGCCGCGGACAGACCTGCGTCGTGGTAATCCCGCACGAGCCGCACGAGCTGCCCTTCATCCATAAAGGACAGCGACTTCTTGACATGGGCCAGCAGGCAAGCCCGGGACCCAAGCGCCCCGGCGGCGGCAAGCGTCACCAGTTCGTACCGGCGTTGTCCCAACGATCCCGCAATGGCCGCCTGCAGGGCACGCCACGCGGCATATGCTTCGGGGTTCAGGCCCATCACCATCGAGTGGCTGGGCACATAGCCCAGCGCGTGCCGATCGCTGCCGTAGATCTCAGCGAGCAGCCCGGACGCCTGCGGCTCGGGGACGGGCGCGACTATGCTCATGACCGACGCCCCTCCGTCTCGGCTGGCTCCGACACGTCGGCAGCCGCCGACGACACCGTCGCGGTCGAAGGGAAGCGCAGGCTCAGCTCTGACACGAACAGCCCCCTTTGCGGCAGCCAGAAATCTGCCAACCGCTCCTGCACCGGGAGCGGCCGGGGCGTACCGGCGTCCACTCCATCAATGCGTGCCTGGCTGCTCTTTACCGTCCAGACGTGCAGGGGCTTGGCCTGGAACGATTGACCGTTCGGCACCACACCGGCCAGACTCATCCTTCCTGCCCGCAACATGGGGCCCATCATGGTCCCCATGGCACCAAGGATACGGTCGCTGCGCCACGCCACGTCCGGCATGTGGCCGGCCATGCTTGTCGCGACCCGTGTTGCCCAGGTAGCCGACAGCTCAATCTCCCACTGCACGACGTCGGGCACCCGCACCGAGAGCTGCCACGGTCCGGTCCAGAAGGCAGAAACGGCCACCTGCCTGGTCTCCGACACTCCCGTCCCGAAGTACCGGGCGCAGCTGACCTCCGGCGGGACATCTGCGTAGATGGACCACCGGCCCGCGGGCGTGCGCAGCCACACCGCGTGGTATCCGGGGCCCACGGAATTGGCTGGGAAACGGCGGAACGCAAGGTAATGACCCGAACTGAATGGCAGGCCCATGAGTGCGTAGCCGGCAAAGTGCTCGACCGGGTCATCAGGCAGCGTTGTCGTGCTTTCGGTTTTTTCCGCAGATTCCAGTGGGGTTGGCGTAAACATGGTGGGCTCCTTCTCGCTATGAGATGAGCCTAGGTCCGGCACCTTGGATTCGCATGGGGCAGATGACCCATTTAGGGCGGGTACTCACAGCACGCCGTCGGAGCCCTAGCCGTCGTAGGCAGCCTGCAACGCAGCAATGTCGAGCTTTTGCATGCCCATCATGGCGGCCATGGCGCGGCCAGCACCGTCAGGATCGGGGCCGCCCAGAACGCTGGTGAGCATATTCGGAATAAGCTGCCATGAAACACCGAACTTGTCCTTAAGCCAGCCGCACTGACTTTCCTGGCCGCCGTCGGCCGTCAGCGCCTCCCACTTCTCGTCCAGTTCGGCCTGCGTATCAAAGAACAGTTCGAAGGAAACAGCCTCGCTAAAGGCAAACTGCGGCCCTCCGTTGAGACCGCGGAAGCCCCGTCCGTCCAGCTCGAAGGCAATGGTCAACACCGAACCCGGAACGCCTGGCCCCTCATCGCCCCATCGCGAGGCCTCCAGAATGCGCGAGTTTGGGAAAAGTCCCACATAGAAATTTGCTGCTTCTTCTGCCTGTCCGTCGAACCATAGGCACGTGCCGATTCCAGCCATGTCCACCACATCCTTGTGCCCAAGGGCAATTGTCATTGGTATGAGCAAAAGCCTAGGACCCCGGAACGGCAGCAACAATGGCTACTGGCGAGTAGCTTGGGAGATTCACCCCCTGGGGTTTAGGACTAAAATCCTTTAAGTGACGCAATCGAAATCTACCCTCCGCCCCCAACACCTCCTTTATGCGGCTATTGCCGATATTGTGCTGGTGATCATTTTCTCCGCCTCCGGGCGAAGCTCCCACAGCGAAGCTCTCACGGCAGGGGGCGTCTTCATGACAGCCTGGCCCTTCCTGGCTTCCCTGGCCATCGCGTGGCTCGTGTGCCGTACATGGAGGGCTCCGTTCACGATCTGGCCCCAGGGAGTCTGCCTGTGGCTCATCACCGTAGCCGGCGGCATGGCTTTGCGTATTCTTTCCGGCCGCACAGCAGAAATCCCGTTCGTCATCGTGGCGACAGTTACTCTGGGGATCTTCCTGCTGGGCCACCGGGTCATCGCACGGCTCGTGACGAAGCGCTCATCCCGCCCGTAAACCCTGCGTGGCTTGGGATACGATCAAGATGAGCCACCTTCCCAGCACACCACAAGACGCTTCACCAGAAGATAAGGACCCCTCCTGTGATCACCGCTTTTGTACTGATCAAAACTGATGCCACCCGGATCCCTGAATCCGCCCAAGAAATTTCCGAGCTCGCCGGCATCAGTGAGGTTTACTCGGTGACGGGCGAATGGGACCTGATCGCCATTGCGCGTGTCCAGAAGCACGAAGACCTGGCGGATGTCATCGCCGACAAACTCTCCAAGGTCAAGTCAGTTGTCTCCACCACCACGCAGATCTCATTCCGCGCCTACTCCCAACATGACCTCGACGCCGCATTTTCCCTAGGCATCGACAACTAGCCCTTCGTTCAGCGTGACGACGCCGCACCGGCCTTATCCTAGGCCTGGCCCCTGCTGAGTTCCACCCAAGACTTGAGAATGTTGGAGGCAGCTCCACCATCGATGGAGGCTTCGGCTCGAGCCAAAGCAAATTTCATGCGCTCGAGCAGTGTCCCGGACGAGGAAGCGTCATAGGCAACAAGTCCGGCTGCCGCGTTCAACAGAACGGCGTCACGGATGGGTGACCGCTCACCATCCAGGATCCTACGAACCACGTCAGCGTTGTATTCCGCGTTCTTGCCTCGAAGATCCTCGATAGTGGCACGCGCAATGCCAAGGTCCAAGGGGTCGAAGTGACTCTCGGTGACCCCGCTTTCCCGCACCTCCCAGATCGTGGAGGTGCCCGTCGTCGTAAGTTCATCGAGTCCGTCGCTGCCTCGGAACACGAGCGCCCGGACACTTCTGGCCGCAAGAACGCCCGCAATCAACGGAGCCATACGGGCATCGGCAACACCAATGGCCGATGCGACTACGTGGGCGGGGTTGGTCAGCGGGCCGAGGAAATTAAAGGCTGTGGGAACACCTATTTCCTTTCGCGCCACAGCGGCATACCGCATGGACGGGTGAAAGTAGTTGGCGAAGCAAAAAGTGATGCCAACCTCCGTTGCCGACTTGGCCACAAGATCCAGTGGCATGTCCAGGCGCACACCGAGGCTCTCGAGCACGTCCGCCGATCCGGCCGCCGAGGATGACGCCCGGTTACCGTGTTTAACAACCGTGACACCGGCACCCGCACAGACCAACGCTGCCATGGTGGAAATATTGACGGTATTGAGCCGGTCCCCTCCGGTGCCCACGATGTCGAGGGCATCCGCGTCAACGTTCAGCGGACGGGCATTGGACAACATTGCCTCAACAAGGCCAGTAACTTCCGCAACGGTTTCACCCTTGGAGCGCAAGGCAACCAAGAAACCCGCGATCTGCACATCCGTGGCATTCCCGGCCATGATCGTGTTCATGGCCCAGGCCGTATCCTCCCGGCTGAGGTTCTCCCCTGCGATCAAGGCGGCAATCAGATTTGGCCACGTGGGTGTCTCGGAAGGGGTGTTGGGAAGTGGATTCACTTTCCAAATGCTAGTCCAAACTGGGGACTGTCCGGGATTTGTGACCATTGACACAATACGCGCCCTTGTGCATAGGCAACTGGATCCAAGCTGTGAATACACCGGAATTTCGCAGGTTTGTAGAAAAAGATCCTTGAATCGGAGTTTTGCATTGGGAACTCTGGCTTTTTATAGACATAATGACTATGTGACAACTGCGACCCATGCCCCCAGTACCCCGGCGCATCCGACGCTGAACCGTCCGAACCTGGTTTCTGTAGGAACCGTAGTTTGGCTGTCCAGTGAGCTGATGTTCTTCGCCGGCCTTTTTGCCATGTACTTCACGCTGCGTTCCACCACAGGTGGAATGTGGGCTGAAGAAACGGCCAAGCTGAACTTCCCGTTCGCTCTGGTTAACACCCTCATTCTGGTCTCCAGCTCATTTAGCTGCCAGATGGGTGTGTTTGCCGCTGAGAACCTTCGGCCTCGCCGCACCGGAAGTCGCTTCGCGTTCTCCAAGTGGGGAATGACGGAGTGGTTCCTGTTGACCTTCGTCCTCGGCGCAATCTTCGTAGCCGGTCAGGCGACCGAATACGCGATGCTGACCTCCGAGCACGTGACACTGAACTCCAACCCGTATGGCTCTGCCTTCTACATGACAACAGGCTTCCACGGCCTGCACGTCCTTGGCGGACTCATCTCATTCCTCCTCATCATCGGACGCGCCTACGCGGCCAAGAAGTTTGGACACTTCGAAGCCACCAGCGCGATCGTGACTTCTTACTACTGGCACTTCGTGGATGTCGTGTGGATCGGCCTGTTCTTGGTCATCTACGTACTGAAGTAAGCCGTACCGAGAGCTTTCTTCTCCCAAGGTAAGAATTAGCATTTGCGGCCCTCACCCGGGGCTGCTGGATATAGATCAAAGGAACCACCAAGTGAAGGCACTTTCGCAGAAGCGACGTCATCCGCTGGCCGCACTAGCTCTGCTAGTTTTGGGGCTCATGTTGACAGGTGGGCTATACGCCGTTGTCACAACCGTGAATGAAGCCAAGGCCGATACCACCACCTTTACGGCACAGCAGGTTGACGAGGGCGAGAAGCTCTTTGTTGCCAACTGCGCCACCTGCCATGGCATTGGCGCTAGCGGCACGGACGCAGGACCGTCCTTGGCTGGCGTCGGCGCTGCGGCTGTTGACTTCCAGGTCGGCACGGGCCGCATGCCCATGCAGATGCAGGGACCCCAGGCACTGAAGAAGCCCGCCCAGTTCACCACTGAGCAGACCCGTGAGCTGTCAGCTTACGTCGCCACATTGGGTGACGGACCGGCGATGCCGGCCGAAGAATACATCGACGGCGAAGGCGACGCTGCCCTTGGTGGCGAGCTGTTCCGCGTGAACTGCGCCATGTGCCACAATGCTGCCGCCGCCGGTGGCGCATTGACCCGTGGCAAGTTTGCACCGTCGCTGGAAGGCGTGTCTAACAGCCACATCTACAGCGCCATGGTTACGGGACCGCAGAACATGCCGGTCTTCAACGATGCCAACATCAGCCCCGATGGCAAGCGCGACATCATCACGTTCTTGAACACCATCGAAAACCAAGGCAACCCCGGCGGCGCCAAGCTTGGCTCATTGGGTCCGGTCTCCGAGGGACTGTTCATCTGGACAGCCGTTTTGGGTGTCATCATCGGCTTCACCGTCTGGCTGACGTCGCGAACCTCGTAGCATCAGCAGACCACAGATTTTGGCTGCATTAGCAGCCGCGAGAAACATACATTACGACCCCGGTACTACCGGGATAAGAGAAGGATGAGGGGATTATGGGCAACCATAGTGACGGCACGCCGACAAGCTCGGACGCCGTAGCTAAGGCTGGTCACGAAGAGGTGGATAAGTTCCAAGACCCGGGACTTCCTCCACATCGTTTGCGACTGGCTGATACGAACCCCAAGGCAGCAAAGCGCGCCGAGCGCCAGGTGGCATGGCTGTTCATTATTTCCATCGTGGGCACGCTGCTGTTCTTCGTTGGCTACTTTGGTGTTCGTCTCGATGACACCATCGCTACCTTGCGTATCCAGAATACGTTCCTGGGCTTGGGCGTGGCTTTTGCCATGCTCGGCATCGGAACGGGCATTGTGCACTGGGCCCGCGCCCTCATGCCTGACCACGAAGTGGCCGAGGAACGTCATGAGATCCGTAGCGAAGAAGATCGTCAGGCAGCCGTCAAGATCATCGATGACATCATCGACGAGACTGGCATCAAGCGCCGCCCGCTGATCCGTAACACGCTCATCGGTGCCGTAGCACTTGCTCCCTTGCCGGCTATTGCGATCTTCCGCGACCTCGGCCCGCTGCCGGGTGACACCTTGCGTCACACGCTCTGGAAGGAAGGCGAGCGTCTTGCTCGCGACCCCGACGGAACACCCATCAAGGCATCGGATGTCACCATCGGTTCCGCCTTCCACGTCATTCCGGAATCCCTGAATGAACTGCATGAAGGCAAGCTCAACGCCAAGGCCAAGGCCGTGGTCTTGTTGATGCGCCTGAAGCCGGAGGACCTGAACCCGTCAGAGGGCCGTGAGGACTGGGGCTACAACGGAATCGTTGCGTACTCCAAGATTTGCACCCATGTTGGTTGCCCTGTTGCTCTTTATGAGCAGCAGACACACCACCTCCTGTGCCCTTGCCACCAGTCGACGTTTGACTTGACGCAGGAATGCAAGGTCATCTTCGGACCGGCAGTACGACCGTTGCCGCAGCTGCCCATCACGGTAGATGCCGATGGCTACCTGGTCGCCCAGAGCGACTTCCACGAACCTGTTGGACCGAGCTTTTGGGAGCGTGGCTAAACATGTCTGCAGCAACTCAAACTCCGTTCGAACCCAAGACCTCCACAGGTCGCATCACCAACTTTGTTGATGAGCGCGTTGGCGGCTCAGGGATCCTGCGCGAATTCGGCCGTAAGGTCTTCCCCGACCACTGGTCATTTATGTTCGGCGAGGTGGCACTCTACGCCTTCGTCATCTTGCTTCTCTCAGGTACCTTCCTGACGTTCTTCTTTGATCCGTCCATGGCAGAAACCCACTACGACGGCGTTTACGTTCCCCTCAAGGGCGTGGAGATGTCGGTTGCATACAGCTCCTCTCTCGACATCTCCTTTGAGATTCGTGGCGGCTTGTTCATGCGCCAGGTTCACCACTGGTCAGCACTACTCTTTGTAGCTGCTGTTTCAGTGCACATGCTCCGCGTGTTCTTCACAGGCGCGTTCCGCAAGCCCCGCGAGCTCAACTGGGTTGTGGGCGGCGTACTGCTGATCCTGTCCCTGGCTGCCGGCTTCACCGGTTACTCCCTCCCTGATGACCTGCTTTCCGGTAACGGTCTGCGCATCATCGACGGTGTGGTCAAGTCCATCCCGATCGTCGGAACCTACATCTCCTTCTTCCTCTTTGGTGGAGAATTCCCGGGAACGGCCATTATCAGCCGCTTGTACATGATGCACATCATGCTGGTTCCGGCCATGATCTTGTTGATGGTTGCCATCCACTTGTTCATGGTTGTTGTCCACAAGCACACGCAGTACCCCGGCCCGGGACGTAACGACCGCAACGTCGTCGGCTATCCCCTCGGCCCGGTATACGCTGCAAAGGCTGGTGGCTTCTTCTTCATCGTCTTCGGCATCATTGCCCTGATCGCAGGCTTCTTCCAGATCAACCCGATCTGGAACTACGGCCCGTATGACCCCTCCCCTGTTTCCGCAGGCACCCAGCCTGACTGGTACATCGGATGGGTTGATGGCGCCTTGCGTCTGATGCCAGGTTGGCTGTTCAACATTCCGATGGAATGGAACATCCCGTTGCCGTGGGGAACCAACACGCTGACCTTCAACGTTCTTGGCCCGGCCTTGATCCCTGCAGGCATCGTCTTCACCTTGCTGTTCACCTACCCGTGGATTGAGCGTTGGGTAACCCGCGACAACCGTGAGCACCACGTACTGGACCGCCCGCGCAACGCGCCGACCCGTACCGCTATTGGTGTTGCAGGTTTCATCTTCTACTGCGTCATGTGGGCAGCTGCAAGCTCCGACTTGATCGCAACCCACTTCCATGTGGCCCTGAACGATGTCACGTACTGGCTGCGTGCGCTGTTCTTCATCGGCCCGGTACTTGGATTCATCGTGTCCAAGCGTGTGTCTCTGGCCCTGCAGCGCAAGGACCGCGAGATCGCACTGCACGGTCGTGAGACGGGACGAATCGTACGCCTGCCGCACGGTGAATTCCAGGAAATTCACGCACAGCTCGATGACTACAAGCGCTACAAGCTGGTTGGTTACGAGTCTCCCGTTGCTGAAGAGGGAATCCCGAACGAAAACGGGATTGTCACCAAGAAGGAAAAGCTGCGCGAACGGCTGAGCAGTTTCTTCTTCGAGGACCGTGTAGCTCCGGCTACGCCTTCAGAGCTGGAAGCTGGTCACCATCACGAGGCCATCGAGGCCGCCGATGATGACAAGGCAATCACTCACTAATACCGTCTAATGCACTAATAGCGTCCTAGACAAAGGCTGTGGCCCGGCATCCCGAAAGGGAGCCGGGCCACAGCCTTTTTGTTGTGCCGCTGAAGTTCTTTTTCATGTTTGCCGTCCCGATTGCCGTCGTGGAAGCGCGCGGATCGCACCACTGGGCGGGCGCAGCTAGCCCCTGCGCGGGTTACGGGCCGGCGGACTAGTACATGCGCCGGGTGCGAACACCGGGCCGCTGGAGAGGCACACGCAGCTTGTAGCGGTCTGCCCGATAGAAGGAGATCGAATAATCAACCGTTGACCTTGAGACGAAGGCATGTCGTTCGGTCCGCAGGACAGGCGCACCAACCTCAACCTTGAGCAACCGAGCGATTGACGGCGTTGCGGCATTGGCCTCAATGATGTCCTCGCCCCACTCGATCACCAGCCCATACCGCTCCCCCAAAATGTTGTAGAGCGACGTCGGCGGACCAGCATCGAGGATTCCGGGAACGCGCCAGGCAGGGATGAAGTTCTCGTCAACACTCATTGGTTCCTCATCGGCCAATAGCAGTCGACGTAAACGGATGACGTGCTGCCCTTCTTCAATCTGCAGTTCCCTGGCTAGGCGGGCAGTTGCCGGAATTTGTTCGAACGCGAGTGTCTTGGCCGACGGCCGCATACCGCGCCGGGCCATTTCCTCTGAGTAGGAGGTGAGCTTCAACGTCACGTCCACCTTGGCCCTGGCCACGAAGGTGCCGATACCCACCACTCGTTCCAACAAACCCTCTTCAACAAGGGCCTCTACGGCGTGGCGCAGCGTCATGCGGGCAACACCAAAATGTTCGGCCATGTCCCGCTCAGAGGGCAGCTGGCGTTCTGCCTTGCTGTGGTTCTGGACGTAGTTGCGCAACAACTCTCGTAACTGAATGTGGACGGACACCTGTGCGTTCCTGTCCAACTCCCCCGGGATATCTTTTGCCGGCGGTACCAAATAGCCCATGAAACTCCTCCGTTGCCGGTACCAGCCTAAAACACGACTACTCTCTATACAGAACATCTACGTCTCAAGGAGTCAACCCATGTACACCCGGAAAGCCACAGTGGCGGCCAGCGTCGGCCTGCACGCCCGTCCTGCCGCTGTGTTTGTTCGAGCCGTGAACCGCACCGGCCTTCCCATTACCTTAGCCAAGGAAGGTATGGCGGCCGTCGATGCCCGTTCGCTCCTTGCGGTCATGAGTGCAGACTTTGAATACGGTTCAGAACTGATAATTGGCGTCAGCTCCTGCGATGCAGATGCAGCGTCCATTGAGGCTGCCGTGGACAGCTTGGCGGTCCTGCTTGACACCGATCTGGCCGACCCGGCCTAAGGCGACACACGGCTGAATTTACACCGTTTATCTACACAGCTTAACGGCAAAAAGGATGGTCCCTCACCTGCTGGTGAGGGACCATCCTTTTTTGCTCACTAAATGACCCTAGTGTGCGTGGTCTCCGCGGCTGTACTCGTAGACCCAACCGACAATCGCGATGACCGCAAGGCCAGCACCAACAAGGAAGATCCACCAGCCGACTGCGACGCCCAGAAAGCTCGTTGCGGCAGACAAACCGAGAACCAGCGGCCACCAGCTCCAGGGGCTGAAGTGACCCTGTTCGCCGGAACCTTCATGAACCTCGGCGTCCAGACGATCCTCGGGACGAGGACCAACACGGTTACCGGTGTACCAAACATAGGCTCCGATCATGAGGCACAAGCCTGCAACCAAGTAGATGGCGAGGTAGCCAACGTGTTCATTCCAGTTCACCATGAACCCGTAAACGGTGGCCACCGGGATGAAGAAGATGCCGAGCAGCAAGAACAGCCATGCTTCGATTTTCACTATTTGGCTCCCTTCGAGGATGCGGCGACCGTGACAGGCACGTAGTGCGGGGCAAGCTCTGGATGGTGAAGATCCAGTGCCGGACGCTCCGAACGGATGCGGGGCAGTGAGGTGAAGTTGTGACGCGGGGGCGGGCAGGACGTTGCCCATTCCAGTGAGGCACCAAAGCCCCAAGGATCGTCAACTTCTACCTTCTTGCCACTGCGCCAGGTGATGTAGACATTCCAGAACCACGGAATCATCGAGGCGCCAAGGACGAACGAGGAAATCGTAGAGAACTGGTTCATCCAGGTGAAGTTATCTTCAACCATGTAATCGGCGTAACGACGCGGCATGCCCAAGACACCCAGCCAGTGCTGGATGAGGAAAGTGCCGTGGAAACCGAGGAACAAGAGCCAGAAGTGGATCTTGCCAAGGCGCTCGTTGAGCATCTTGCCGGTGAACTTGGGCCACCAGAAGTAGAAGCCCGCGAACATTGCAAACACAACGGTGCCAAAGACCACGTAGTGGAAGTGTGCAACCACGAAGTAGGTGTCCGAAACATGGAAGTCCAGCGGCGGTGAGGCCAAGATAATTCCGGTCAAACCACCGAACAGGAAGGTGATCAGGAAGCCAAGGCTCCAGAGCATGGGAGTCTCAAAGGTCAAAGAGCCCCGCCACATGGTACCGATCCAGTTGAAGAACTTCACACCAGTCGGAACGGCGATCAGCATCGTCATGAAGGAGAAGAACGGCAACATAACCTGGCCGGTCACGTACATGTGGTGAGCCCACACAGTCACGGACAAAGCCGCGATGGCGATAGTTGCAAACACAAGACCCTTGTAACCAAAGATCGGCTTTCGGCTAAAGACCGGGAAAATCTCCGAGACAATACCGAAGAACGGCAGGGCAATGATGTAAACCTCTGGGTGTCCAAAGAACCAGAACAGGTGCTGCCACAGCATGGCTCCACCAAATTCTGCATCAAAGATATGGGCACCGAACCGTCGGTCCGCACCGAGCGCGAACAGTGCTGCTGCCAGCGGCGGGAACGCCATGAGGACCAAGATACCGGTCACCAGAGTGTTCCAGGTGAAGATCGGCATCCGCCACATGGTCATGCCCGGAGCGCGCATGCAGATGATGGTGGTGATGAAGTTGACCGAACCAAGAATGGTTCCGAAACCTGACAGTGCAAGTCCGAAGACCCACAAGTCACCACCCACACCGGGGCTGAACGTCGTGTTGGACAGGGGTGCGTAAGCAAACCAACCGAAGGCTGCAGCACCCTGAGGGGTGATGAAGCCGGCCACGGCAATCGTGCTACCGAACAGGAAGAACCAGAAGGCCAACGCGTTCAACCGCGGGAAGGCAACGTCAGGTGCGCCAATTTGCAAAGGCATGATGACGTTGGCGAAGCCTGCGAACAACGGTGTTGCAAACATGAGCAGCATGATGGTGCCGTGCATAGTAAACAGCTGGTTGTACTGATCCTTGGTTTGCAGGATCTGCATGCCGGGTTCAAACAACTCCGCCCTGATGACGAGCGCCATAACGCCGCCGAGGCAGAAGAAAATAAACGATGCAATCAGGTACATGTAGCCGATTGTCTTGTGGTCTGTTGAGGTGATCCAGTTGACGACAACGCGTCCCTTGGATACCGGAACAACCCTAGGTGCGGCCGAATTCACTTCGGTCGCCGAGTACTCGAGCGTAGACACTTTCCTCTCCCCCCTACTTCGTTGCGTTCAGGTTAGGATTACGGTCATACTTCTCGGTCAGCTCGCCGGTCTGGCCCTTGGCCTTCAACTCTGCGAGACGAGCATCAAACTCTTCCTGCGTCACAACGTGAACGTTGAACAGCATTTCCGAGTGGTACTCACCGCAGAGCTCTGCGCACTTGCCGTCGTACTCGCCCAACGCCGTCGGCGTCAGGGTCATGTAGTTCGTCTTACCGGGGAGCATGTCCTTCTTATCAAGGAATGCCGGGACCCAGAAGGAGTGAATCACTTCGCGTGAGTTCAGCTGAAGCTCAACCGTGCGGTTGATGGGTAGGTACAGGGTAGGAAGCGTCGACTTGTCGATCGGCTTGCCGTCCAGTTCAGCCTGGACACCTACGGAATACACGGATTCCTTGATGTCATTGCCCTGCAAGTAATTGAAGTCAAAAGACCACTGCTTGGCGCGGACATCGATGGTTACATCCGGGTTGTCAACGCGTGCGTTGATCGATTCCTGCTCAACATTGGTGAAGTGGAAGAATACCAGCACCATGAACAGCGGAATCAATGTGTAAAAAATCTCCAACGGGAGGTTGTAGCTTGTCTGCCGCGGGTAGCCGGTGGCACCCTTGCGACGACGGTAGGCAATGATGCACCAGATAATCAAGGCCCAGGTAATTAGGCCGACAATCAAAACCGTGATCCAGGAGTTGACCCAGAGGTCAATGATTCCTGCTGTGTGATTGGTGATATCAGGCGTAGATGGCAACCAGCCATTCTTACTCTCTGCCGTGCATCCTGACAAAGCTAACGCTCCGGCAATAGCCAACCCGGCGATGGGGATGACTTTTGCGCGTCGGCTGCCGGTTCGGTCCTGCGAACTCACAGACGGCCCTTCCTCTTGTTACTAAGCTCAGCGGCGGCCTCTGAGACCGCTGGAGCTAAATGGGTTTTACTACTCGATGTAGAGCTTACCGCTATGGCGCGCAAAAAGCGCACCAAACCCTCCGTGCGTCGGATGTCCATCAAGAAACTTCTCCGCGCAGCTCTACATCGAGTAGAAGTCTTGGTTAGTGGAACGAATCGCCGCAGGCGCAAGAGCCGCCGGCGTTCGGGTTGTCAATCGTGAAGCCCTGCTTTGAAATGGTGTCTTCAAAGTCGATGCTGGCACCATCGAGGTACGGCACGCTCATCTTGTCGATGACAACTTCAACGCCGTCAAAGTCACGCACGGCATCGCCGTCGAGCACGCGCTCGTCAAAGTACAACTGGTAGATGAGGCCTGAGCAGCCACCGGGCTGGACTGCTACGCGCAAGCGCAAGTCCGTGCGGCCTTCTTGCTCCAAGAGGCTGCGCACCTTACCGGCAGCAACATCGGTGATCTGCACACCATGGGTGGGCAGCTCAGCTTCTGTCGAGGCAGGAGTTGAGGTTTCTTCGTGGACATTTGCAGTCATGGCATTTCCTAACGTGGGGGTACTACAACAATGCTACGTCGAGCCCGGCACGGGCGCTAACTAGTGACAACAGGTGGATGCGTGGTTGTGTTCCCGCACCTTAGCCGAGTGCACCTTCGTTGATGGCCGCAAGGAGCATCGCCTGCGCAACGATTGCCTTCTCAAAATCGCCAAGGTGCAGCGATTCATTGGCGCTGTGCGCCCTGGAATCAGGGTCTTCGACGCCCGTGACCAGAATTTGGGCGTCCGGGTACGTCGCCTTCAAATTGGCAATGAAGGGAATGGATCCGCCCATGCCGGTTTCGACGGCGTCCACGCCCCAGGACTCCCCCAAGGCCCAAAGCGCTGCTTGTGCTGCGGGTGCATGCGTGTCGGTGGCAAACGGCTGTCCGGACTCGCCGGCCGTAAAGGTGGCTTGTGCGCCGAAGGGCGCATGGGCGATCACATGCGCTTCCAGGGCGGCCAACGCGTCCGCAGGTTCCTGGCCGGGTGCAATACGAAGGCTGATCTTTGCTCGGGCCGAGGCCAGCAACGTGTTTGAACTCATATCGACCGAGGGGATGTCCATGCCAATAACCGACAGGGCCGGCTGGGTCCACAATCGTGAGGTGATGCTGCCCTGCCCGGCAAGCTGCACGCCGTCGAGCACGGCAGCGTCGGCACGGAAGCTTTCCTCCGGGTAGTCCACAACCGTTTCCCCGCCGTGATGCAGGCCCTCGACGGCGACTGAACCGTGCTCGTCGTGGAACGTAGCAATGAGACGGGCAAGAAGAGTGGGTGCGTCCAGAATGGGTCCGCCGAACATGCCCGAGTGAACCGCGTGATCGCTCACCCGCACCTCGACAGTGCCGTCGACGAGTCCGCGAAGGCTGGTAGTCAGTGCGGGAACACCAACCTTCCAGTTTGCCGAATCAGCCACGACGATGACATCGCCGGCTAAGAGCTCACGGTGCGTTTCAAGGAACTTGGCGAACGTGGGCGAACCCGCTTCTTCTTCACCCTCAATAAAGAAGGTAACGCCAACACCAAAGGTGTCACCCAGAATTTCGGTGAGGGCACGGAAGGAAGCGATGTGCGCCATGATGCCGGCCTTGTCGTCCGCTGCGCCGCGGCCGTACAGGCGCCCGTTGCGCTCAACGGCCGTGAACGGCTCGGTGTCCCACAGCCCATTGTCCCCGGGCGGCTGTACATCGTGGTGAGCATAAAGCACCACGGTTGGCTGGCCCGGTGCCGCGGCTTTCCGCGCAACAACGGCGGGGCCACCCTGGCCGCCGTCGTCATTGGGAACTCGGAGGATCTGGACGTCGTCAAGTCCTGTGGAACGGATCAGCGTCGCTACGGCCTCGGCACTGCGCTCCAACTGCTTAGCGTCGAAAGCCTCCCACGCGATGCCCGGAATGGCCACGAGGTCAACAAGTTCGCCGACAGTTGCAGCGAAGTTCGCAGCTACGGTTTGGCGCAGCTGCGCCGTGGGGAGCTCCGCAGTGATGTTTGTTAGTTTTGCGCCATACGTTGTGGCGGATGAATCTTGAGGGGTCATGTTTTCCAGACTACCGCCGAAAAAGTGACCGCGGTCAAGGCGTCGGCCCGGCACAGGGTATTCTGTACGGGTGTTTGGACGTAAGAAAGATCAAGCCCCTGACCCGCAGGTAACGCCTGCCTCCGACGAGCAGATTGCCCGGTCCAAGGACCCGCAATCGGCCAAGGGTGTGCCCACGCCGTCGCGCAAGGCCCAGGAAGAGGCGCGCAAGCGTCCCCTGGTCCCGAACGACCGTGCGGCAGCCAAGGTTGCCGCTCGCGATGCGCGCCGCGAAGAGCAGGCCCGCATGCGGCGTGCCATGGACACCGGCGAGGAACGTTTCCTGCCGGCCCGTGACAAGGGACCCCAGAAACGCTACGCCCGTGACTTCGTCGATGCCCGGTTCAGCTTGGGTGAGTTTGTCATGTTCGCGGCATTAGCCATCGTTCTGCTGACCGTCGTCATCCCCACACGCAATGCAGATGGCAGCGCCAACGACTCCCAGCTGATCGTGTTCGGCCTGTTCTGGGTCATGGTGGCCTTCGTGGCCATCGACACGTGGCTCATGTCGCGCAAGCTCAAGCGCCAGATCACGGCCAAGTTCGGATCCGTTGATTCCGGCGTTGTCTGGTACGGCAGCATGCGATCCATGCAGTTCCGCCGCCTGCGCCTGCCCAAGCCCATGGTCAAGCGCGGAGAATGGCCTTCCTGATCCCCACACCCTCCCAATGCACAACACGCCGGTCGCTTCCAAGGGAGGCGGCCGGCGTTGCACTTTAAGTGTGTCTACCTCCCATCGGCCTCCCCAACCTCGCAAGCTCGGGCGGGGCCCATCGGCCGCTAGGCTTCAACCATGGAATATCGCTACCTCGGCCGGTCCGGCCTGAAAATCACTGAAATCACCTACGGCAACTGGCTAACGCATGGATCCCAGGTGGAGAACGACGTCGCCACGGCATGTGTTCGTGCCGCCTTGGACGCGGGCATCACCACTTTTGACACGGCGGATACCTATGCGAATGGCGCCGCCGAGGAGGTATTGGGCGCAGCCCTGGCCTCCGAGCGCCGCGAATCGCTGGAGGTTTTCACGAAGGTTTACTGGCCCGTGGGCCCCAAGGGGCCAAACGATACCGGCCTGTCACGCAAGCACATCATGGAGGGCATCAACAATTCCCTGCGCCGACTCAACATGGACTATGTCGACCTCTACCAGGCACACCGGTACGACTACGAAACACCCCTCGAAGAGACCATCCATGCCTTTGCTGACGTGGTGCGGTCCGGCAAGGCGCTCTACATTGGTGTTTCAGAATGGAACGCCAAGCAGCTGCGGGCGGGCCAGGAACTGGCGCGAGAAGCAGGCTTCTCGCTGGTTTCCAACCAGCCGCAATACTCGGCACTGTGGCGTGTGATCGAGCCCGAAGTCATCCCGGCCTCCATTGACCTTGGCATGTCTCAGGTTGTCTGGTCTCCCATGGCGCAAGGCGTCCTCAGCGGCAAGTACCGTCCAGGTGCACCGCTTCCAGCCGGATCGCGCGCAACAGACGAGCAAGGCGGCAAGAACACCATTGCGGCGTTCCTCGACGACGAGATCCTCGGCAACGTCCAAAAGTTGCGCCCCATCGCCGAGGAACTCGGGCTGAGCATGCCACAGCTGGCCATCGCCTGGGTACTGCAAAATCCGAACGTGGCCACGGCTCTTGTCGGCGCATCACGGCCCGAGCAGGTTGCCGAAAACGTCAAGGCCTCAGGCGTCAAGATTCCGGTCGAACTCATGGCCGCCATCGATACCGCCCTGGCCCCGAGCATCCTCAACGACCCAGCCAAGACAGTCAGCCCGGCAACGCGCGTCGCGTAGCGGATACGGATCGCGGCGCAGGAGCCGACATTTTTTGTAGGCGACGTAAAGGAGACGCCAAAGGCCGCCCGCGGCCGACGCGTCGGATAGTCGCCGGAAAAATGGCGGTCCTGCGCCGGGTCCGCTGACGGCCCGTGGTTGCTGCCTTGTCTACTTGCGCAGGGCGGCCAGTTCCTTGTTGATGCGGGCGGCCCAGAAGGGTCCCTCGTAGAGGAATGCGGTGTAGCCCTGAACCAAGGTGGCCCCGGCATCGAGGCGCTCCTGGACCTCGGCGCCGGTTTCCACGCCGCCCACTGAGATGAGCGTGAGCTTGTCCCCCACAATGCCCTTGAGCTGGCGCAGCACGGCCAGCGATCGGGCCTTGAGGGGAGCTCCGGAGAGTCCACCTGCGCCCTTTTCCTCGACCATGGCCGCAGGACTGTTCAAGCCATCACGGCTGATGGTGGTGTTGGTGCAGATAATTCCGTCGAGCTCAAGTTCCAGTGCCAGGGCGGCCACGTCGGCCACGTCCTCGTCGGCCAGGTCGGGGGCAATCTTGACCAGGAGCGGAACATGGTGGCCGGCGGCGCCATCGGCGGCTTCACGAACGCCTGCTAGGAGTGGACGCAGCGTGGCCACGTCCTGGAGGAGGCGCAGTCCGGGGGTGTTGGGCGAGCTGACGTTGACAACAAGGTAATCGGCCGACGGGGCAAGGGTGCGGGCACTGACGAGGTAGTCCCCCAGTGCGTCCTCTAGCTCGACGACCTTGGTCTTGCCAATGTTCACGCCAACAATCGGACGCACGCCCGAATAGCTCTTGGCCAAGCCAGCCAGCGCCTGCTTGAGGCGTGGTGCAACGGCTGCGGCGCCGTCGTTGTTGAAGCCCATGCGGTTGATCACGGCACGGTCCTCCACGAGGCGGAACAGCCGCGGCTGCGGGTTCCCGGCCTGCGATTGGCCGGTAATGGTGCCCACTTCAACGTGGCCGAAGCCTAGATTGGCGAGAGCATTGATGCCCTTGCCTTCCTTATCGAATCCGGCGGCTAAGCCGAACGGGGTTGGGAAGGTGAGGCCAAAAGCCTCGGTTTGCAGCGACGACGGCGGCGCGAACATGCGGCGCAGAACCGCACCGGCTCCCACCGCATGGCTCGCCTTGATCAAAGTAAACCCGATCTTGTGGGCCTTTTCGGCGTCCATCCAAGCAAAACAGACACGGAAAAATGTGGGATATATGCGCATACCTCTAGTTTTCCGGTTCCGCGCCGCATCTGCAAAACGCCGACTGTGATTTATCGACATACTCGTGTGTGAAAAGCGGGTTAGCATGACCACATGGAAACCCTTGATGGTGAAACGTGGCAGCACGCGGACGTTGTGGTGGTCGGAGCTGGTCTCTCCGGACTGGTCAGTGCAGCTGAGGCGTACAACGCTGGCCGGACGGTGCTGATCCTTGATCAGGAGCCGGAGGCTTCCCTCGGCGGCCAGGCGCACTGGTCCTTTGGCGGCCTCTTTCTTGTTGATTCGCCCGAGCAACGCCGGCTAGGTGTGAAGGACTCCGCCGAGTTGGCGCTCAGTGACTGGATGGGTTCGGCCGCTTTTGACCGCCCCGAGGACGAATGGCCGCGCCGCTGGGCCGAGGCCTATGTTGACTTTGCCGCCGGCGAGAAACGCGCCTGGCTCCATGCCCTTGGCGTTCGCTTCTTCCCCTTGGTGCAGTGGGCCGAGCGCGGCGGCTACGACGCCCAAGGCCACGGCAACTCTGTCCCCCGCTTCCACGTTGTCTGGGGCACCGGCCCAGGAATCCTTGCCCCATTCATTGCCAAGCTTCAGGAAGGTGTCGAGGCCGGCAAGGTCCAGTACGCATTTCGACACCGGGCCACCGAGTTGATGTTCGACGCCGGTTCAGTTACCGGCGTGCGGGGACAGCGCTTGGCGGCATCCGCCGTCGACCGTGGCGAGGAAAGCAGCCGTGAGGTGGCGGGAGACTTTAGCGTGAGCGCGGGCGCTGTCATCGTGACGACGGGTGGGATTGGCGGCAACCATCCCATGGTCCGTGAGCAGTGGCCAGGTGGCACCGGTCCGGAGTACATGCTCACGGGCGTCCCGGCGTCAGTGGACGGCCATTTTCAGCAGGCGGTTGCCAGCGCCGGCGGCGCCTTGATCAACACTGACCGCATGTGGCACTACCCCGAGGGCATCCACAACCCGGATCCAGTCTGGCCCAATCACGGCATCCGCATCCTCTCCGGCCCCTCTCCCCTCTGGTTAGATGCCACCGGGCACAGGCTGCCAGTTCCCCTGTTTCCCGGCTTTGATTCGCTCGGCACCCTTCGCCATCTGGAAACCACCGGACACGATCACTCATGGTTTGTGTTGAACAAAACCATCATCAGCAAGGAATTTGCCCTGTCCGGCTCCGAACAGAATCCCGATCTCACGGGCAAGGACGTCAAGCTCCTCGCCAAGCGCGCCCTCCCGGGTGCCACGGGTCCCGTACAAAAGTTTCTTGACGCCGGCATCGATTTTGTGCAGGCCAACACCGCGGAGGAACTTGCCGTGAAGATGAATTCATTGGTTGGAACTGAGCTGATCGATCCCGCGGAGTTGCAAGAAACGCTCGCGGCCCGTGACCGGCAGGTGGATAGCGGATTGGGAAAAGACACTCAACTCAATGCCATCCGTGAGGCCCGCCGCTTTGCAACAGACAAGTTGATGCGAGTAGTCCCACCACACGCCATGTTGGCCGCCGAGCACGGCCCGCTTATTGCCGTCCGTCTGACAACACTTACGCGAAAAAGCCTGGGTGGGCTGGCCACGGATTTGTCGGCCCGGGTCCTTGGCGGCAATGGCGCCCCGATCCCGGGATTATATGCGGCAGGCGAGGCCGCCGGATTTGGCGGCGGCGGCATGCACGGGTACCGGTCGCTGGAAGGAACATTCCTTGGCGGCTGCCTGTTCTCCGGCCGTACGGCGGGACGCCATGCAGCCGGAGCCGCTAGCTCATGAGCCCCAAGCGGACCCAGCCATCTCACGCCGTCGAATGGGTTCCTGACATCCTCGGCCCCGACTACCAAGCAACAAGGCTGGTCCTCCCTCCGTTCGGAGGTTCACGTGCTGGCGGCCGTCCCTTCGGCGCCGATGAGCCTGCCGATGCTGCCTACCAGGCCACGCTGGTCAGGCACCGGCCCGCCGGTTATGACACGGTCGTGCCACTTACCCGACAGCCTGTTCTTTTTATCCATGGCTGGAGTGACTACTTCTACAACACTGGGTTGGCGGAGTTTTTCACGAGCCGGGGCCACCCGTTTTACGCCGTGGATCTGCATAACCACGGCCGGAGCCTTGGTTCACCGGAACTGGGCGGGTACGTGGCCGATCTGTCGGACTACGATGCCGAAATCATGGCCGCCCACACAGTCATCGCCCAAGAGTCGGGCGGCGCTCTGGAGTCGGGCAGCCCCGAGGCGGCCGACAGGGATCATCGCGTCATCTTGATGGGTCATTCCACCGGCGGGCTGACGGCCACCCTGTGGGCACACCACCATCCCGGGCTGGTCAGCCACTTAATCCTCAACAGTCCCTGGCTGGAAATCCAGGGAGGACCGGCCATTCGACGCGCCGCCACTCCCCTCGTGCAGCTTGCTGAGTTGCGTCCCCTCATGCGCATGCGAGTGCCGGAGCGCTCCTTCTACTGGCGCGGTATCAGCTCTGACGCGTACGGTGAATGGCCCGTGGACAAGAAACTGCGCCCGCCGCGGGCTTTTCCCGTCCGGGCAGGTTGGATGAAGGCCATTCTGGCTGCACAGCAGGAGGTCGCAGCAGGACTCAGGCTACCTATGCCCATACTCGTCATGCTCTCGTCAAGAAGCATGCTGGGACCAGTTTGGAGCGATGCAATGTTGCGTGCGGATGTGGTTCTTGACGTGCGCTCACTGGCGCTGCGCACCTTGTCCCTGGGCAACAGCGTGACCCTAGAACGTATCGATGACGCCTTGCACGAGGTTTTCCTCTCCAGTGCCCCTGTCCGCACGCATGCCTACGAGCGACTGGAGCGTTGGCTCCGCGGGTATGCTGACTAACTAGGCTTGTGCAGCCGCATCCACAGCCCCGCCATAGCGGCGGTCACGGCGGGCATAATCGTCCACGGCCGCCCACAATGTCCTGCGGTCAACGTCAGGCCACAGCGTGTCCATGAAGACGAACTCTGCATAGGCCGATTGCCAGAGCAGAAAATTGGAGAGCCGCTGTTCGCCGCTGGACCGCAGGAACAAGTCAACATCCGGCATATCCGGAATGTACATGTATTTCTGAACCGTCTTCTCGTTGACCGATTTCGGATTGAGCCGCCCCGCAGCAACATCGGCTGCCAACTCGGCAACGGCGTCGGCAATTTCTGCCCTACCCCCGTAATTAACACACATGGTCAAGGTGATGACGTCGTTGTCTTTCGTGTGTTCCTGCGCCGCCTCAAGTTCCTTGATGACGGAGCCCCACAGTTTGGGCCGCCGGCCCGCCCAACGGATCCGAACACCCCAGGCATCGAGCTGATCGCGCTGGCGTCTTAATACATCCTTGTTAAAACCCATCAGGAAGCGAACTTCTTCAGGAGAGCGCTTCCAGTTCTCTGTTGAAAACGCATAGACACTGACGTGCCTGATGCCCATCTCTATGGCACCTGCCATGACATCCAACAGCGCAGGCTCGCCTGCCTTGTGGCCCTCTACACGTGGCAAACCGCGCTGGTTGGCCCACCGGCCATTGCCGTCCATGACGATTGCGACGTGGTGTGGAATGAGCTCGGCTGGGATGGCCGGAGCCACGGCCCCGGATGCATGCGGCCACGGTGCCACCACGGGAGGTTTTGACGTGATCCGGGTGCTGCTGTTCCTGCCACTTCGCTTTACTGCCATTTTCCTACACACGCTCCACAAGTTTCAGGGAACGCACAGTGCGTTCCAGATGCCATTGCACGTATCCTGCCACCAGCCCGGCGGCCTCACGTCGGTGAATATTCATCGAGGCATCAGCCCCGGCCCAATCGCCACTCAAAAGGTTGCCCAACAGGCTCATGGTTTC
>JBKKBD010000059.1:0-3786 GCA_046714315.1 Specibacter sp. | reverse complement strand
CCCATCTCGACCTTGGCCTTCATCCACTCCGGCTTACGCTCAACCGGAACAGCAGCATTACGCTGCTCAATACGCAGCAACTTACGTCCCTCGGGTGCCAACGTCATGAGAAAACTCCTTCGCCCGGAGTTGATTCCGCCGTCTTGGCAGTCTGGATATCCGTCACAATGGGCGTTAGGATCCGGGCGGTGGCGCCCTGGACCAGAGAGGCAATGTCCTTGGGAGCGATGTCAAGGCCGGTTTCGGCCTGCAGGGTGGTGGTCCCGGCATCTTCAATACCGCAGGCGATAATTTGCGCATACGGGGCCAGGCTGTTGTTCACATTAATGGCAATGCCATGCATGGTCACCCCTTCGTGAACCCTGATGCCGATGGCGGCAATCTTTCGATCAGGTCCCTTGTCATCGGCGAGTAGCCAAATGCCGGCGCGTCCTTCAACGCGCAGCCCAGCAACGCCATAGTGGGCAAGGACTTCAATGATGATGTCTTCGAGGGCATGGACGTAGGCCCTGATGCCGCGGACATCGGCCAGGTGCACAATCGGGTACATGACCAACTGGCCGGGACCATGCCACGTGAGTTTCCCGCCGCGGTCTACATTGACCACCGGCGTTCCGTCGAAGGGCCGTTCGTGGTCTTCGGTGCGTTTGCCTGCTGTGTACACGGCGGCGTGTTCCAGTAACAAAACGGTATTAGGGGCATCGCCGGCAACAACGGAAGCATGAATAGCTCGTTGCTGGTCCCAGGCGCTGACGTAATCAATGAAATTAGGCTCAAATCCGAGCTCGGAGAACTGAACACTCATAGGAGTCACTTTAGAGGACGAAGCTTTTTCGCCTAAATCAGAAAAGACGCATCCACGGAGACCTGTGGATATCTTCGAGCAGAAAATCCGAAATGCGACTACTACTGGTTTATGGACACTTTCAGCGCCAATGGGGTGACGCATCAGCCGCCAGCTATCGCCAACCACGATCCGGTGCGTTGTTTGGGCTCCGGCACACAGGGCCAGGTTTGGCTTATGGCGCCCCAGGATGGTTCACCGGCTGTGGCGGCGAAGTATTTGGCGCCCGTTTCCAGCCGTGGGAGTAGCGACGGGGATGGAGACCTGCTTCGTCACAATGAAAGCTACATCACACAGGAGTGGCGGCTGTTGACCCAATTTCGACATGAGCACCTCATCGGCCTCCAGCAGCTCGTGAGGGATGCGGATGGTGCCCACGTTCTGCTCATGGACCATGCAGCAGGAGGGTCACTTGCCCAGATTGTGCGGGCAAAGGGCCCCATGACCGTGGGCGAGGCGGTCACGGTGTTGACGCCCATGGGCCAAGTGCTCTCATTCCTGCATGGCAGGGGAGCCGTGCACGGTGACGTGTCTCCCGGCAATATCCTGCTCAGTGCGGCGGGTAAACCGTTCCTTTCTGATTTTGGCTTCGGCCGGATGCTGGGCCAATCGGAGGGGCCGTCGGCAGGCACGCCAGGCTTTTACTGCCAACGTGACACCTCACGGACCGAGGCCTCCGATGTGTATTCCTTGGCCTCGGTTGGCTGGTTCATGCTCACCGGACGTCCTGCGCCACCTACGCGTGACAGGCTTCCGCTGGGAACCTTTGTGCCCGAGGTGCCTGCCGAGCTGGTTGCCGCGCTGGAAGCGGGATTGCAGGAGAGCCCGGTCCTGCGGCCGACGGCGGCTGCCTTTGCGCAGGCGGTATTCCGCAGTGCGAAGGCGGCGCCCGTGGCTCTTGGTAACGCCGTCCATCCGAGCGTCCTGCCAGAGCTGTTGACTCGACATGATGTGAAGGTCCGGCGGACCAGAGGACCGGTGTTTACATGTGGACAAGGCGTCGTGAATCTGGCGTTGCGAATCATGCCATCACGGTGTGGTCCGAAACGGACTAATTCCTTAGGGTCGCGTAGCCACGCGGCGCCCGTTCGGCGCTCCAGACGGCGCTCGGCCGTAGTGTGGGCCAGCGAAGCGGGAGTTGTACGGCGACCAGGGAACAGTAAGAAGCGGCTGGTTTCGGCCTTGGTCGTCGTGGCGGCCATTGCCGTTGCCGCCGCCTTGACGACCTTTCAAGGATCGTGGGGCTTACCGCGGGCAAGTAGTCTTCAAAATCCCACCACAAGCATGCTGGGAGAAGAGGATGTAACCAATGCGGCAGCCCTGACGTGGGCGGTAGGGTTGCCGGCGGACATTCGAAAGGGGTTGTCCGCGCAAGACCCCGTGGCGGCCCTCCATGCACTGGCATGGGCGCGTGCCTATGCGCTGTCCAATGCCGACGAGGATGTGTTAACTGAGATCAATGCTCCCGGCTCAGCTGCCTTTGACGCCGATCAATCCGTAGCTGACACGCTCAAGAGCCTTGGGCACTCCCTGACCGGGCTGGATATCAGTGTTTCCGAGGCCAGCACCGATGCTGCCAGGGATTCGCGGCCAGCCAGTGACAGCGGGAGTGCCGATGATCCCGCCACGGCCACCGTCCACGCAACGATTACGACGAGCGCGTTTGCGGAGCAGGACGCGGCGGGCGCCGTAGTGCACCGGCAATCCGAGCCACAACAGCAGAAGTTGACGATTGTCATGACCCGGGTTGATCAGAGATGGGTCATCGCCGAAATTCTCCCGGCGGGGTCAAAGTTGCCGGAGAAAAAGTAACCAGAGACAACGATGGGTGGCGGCCACTAACGCAGCCGCCACCCACTCTGTTGAACCTTAGTGGACGAGGTGTCCGGTGTTGCTACGCTTCGAGCGTTGCCTCGAGCGTGATGGTGATTGCGGCTAGGGCGCCCGATACGGGGCAGCCCGTCTTGGCGCCGTTGGCGATGGCGTCAAATTCTTCCTGGCTGATGCCGGGGATCTTTGCCACCAGTGTCAGGTGGCTGCCGGTGATGCCGGTGCCGGGTACAAAAGTGACAGCAGCGCTGGTGTTCACGTACTCGGCTGCGTGGCCGGCACTGTTGAGCTCGTTGGAGAACGCCATGGCGAAGCATGAAGAGTGAGCGGCAGCGATCAGCTCTTCGGGGCTCGTTTTTCCTTCGGAAGCTTCGGTGCGTGCCTTCCAGGTGACGTCATAAGTTCCCAGTTCCGAGCTGTCCAAGGTTACCTGACCGGCACCTGTGGGAAGGTCGCCGACCCAGCGTGCGTGGGCGTTACGTGTTGCAGCCATTTTCACTCCTTTGAAGAATCAAATATTTGTTCGATGCCACATCTAGCCTGGCATTCACCTCAACCTTATGCGGTAGAGGGCCGCGATGCGCTGAGGCGACACATTGTGGACCGGCGGCGCAAAACGTAAAGCGCCGATACACGCGAAAAGCGCAGTTACGTTAGACCCAGAAAACTGCCACGGCAATGTTGATGAAGGCCATGCCACCCACGGCGTGGGCCAGCCCCTTGGAGACGTCCTGGTTATTCATAACCTTGCGGCGGCCAATGAAGGCTGCAACAGCAATAACCAGGGCGATGATCAGCTTGACGCCGATCTTCATGTGGTTGACGTCGCCGTCGCCCATTTCAGCCAGGCCAACGAGCAACAGTCCGGTGATGAGCTGCGTGAGAGCTCCAATCCACTGCCACTTGCTAACAGTGGGTGTCTTGAAAGCGGCCAGCCAACCGCCGACGATTGCGGCCGCACCGAGGATATGCAAAAAAACGAGCACTAAGCGTAAAAATTCCATGCCCCAGCTTAATCAATTTAGTGACACAGTGTCTATCAAGGTCTGCCTTATGTGGGAAACATGACAGGGCCAGCAACAATGTCAGACACAACAACGGCGGCCCGTGAC
>JBKKBD010000058.1:0-37723 GCA_046714315.1 Specibacter sp. | reverse complement strand
GGGGGACTAAACTCCGTTATCTCCGAACGAAAAGATGCCTCTTTAGGGCGTACATCCATTGGCCAAACTGGTCCAGGTGCCCGTCATGACTGGCGTTAGTTAGATCAACTCGCAACGTTCCCGAACGATGCGCGACAAACGCGCTTTTCTGCTTTTCCAGAAACATTCCGCTATCCGCGTAGATCACTAACGTTCGAGCCTCAACGCTAAGCCATTCATCCCACCGCGGGACCATGACATTCCTAATGCAGGATTCCATGATGTCAGCGTCGAATCTGGGCCGGAATCCATCGTCACGTTCCTCAAGAGCGTTAACCCATGCCACGGCAATCGGTGACGGCCCAAGAAAATCCCTGGCCGCTTCAAGGGTTGCGAATGGCGCGGGCCAGCCAGCAAAGAATCGTCCCACGGCGGCGGCATCGGCAGCAGAACCCGAACCAGCGTCGGCCTCGAGCAAAACCAACGTTTCGACAAGGTCCGGACTGGCCGCCGCAACCAACATGGCCGTATGCGCCCCCATGGACTGCCCAACCAAGTGAACCCGCTTACCCGGACTGACATGTTCGATCAACGCCACAACATCCTGAACATACGCGCCCCTACTAACGTCCGATGGTCGTCGCGTGCTACGTCCATGTCCACGCTGATCTAGCGCCACCACTTTGAAATCAGCGGCCAACGCATTGATTGTCGGAGTGAATTCGCCAGACTCCCCCGCCAATCCATGCAAAATCACCACGACGGGCCCAGAGCCGGCCACCAGGTAACAGAGCTCAACCCCTTCGCGCCTCAGCCAATGCTGGGTGAGACTAGACCCGCCGATCCGCCAGTCCCCCGCGGCGCCCCGATCTTTCAGGTCATCCACCTAGCTGTTCGAATTTCTGTTCGAACAATTCGCGGACGTAACTAGGCGCCAACGTACGCTGCCAAGTGCTCGGCCGTCAGCGTCGCCTTGCCAGCCACCAGCTCGGCCGGCGTTCCCTCGAAAACGATGTTTCCGCCGTCGTGCCCGGCGCCCGGGCCAATATCAATGATCCAATCGGCATGGGCCATGACGGCCTGGTGGTGTTCGATCACAATGACCGATTTCCCTGACTCGACCAGCCGGTCCAGCAGCCCCAGGAGCTTCTCGACGTCGGCCAAGTGAAGGCCGGTAGTGGGTTCATCGAGGACATAGATGCCCCCCTTCTCCCCCAGGTGTGTGGCCAGCTTGATGCGCTGTCGCTCACCGCCGGAGAGAGTTGTCAGCGGCTGGCCGAGCTTGAGGTAGCCAAGCCCGACGTCGGACAGCCGGCTGACGATCTTGTGCGCGGCAGGCAGCTTGGACTCGCCTTCGGCAAAGTATTCCACCGACTGGTCCACTGACAAGGACAGGACCTCGCTGATGTTCTTCCCACCCAGTTGGTACTCGAGGACGGCGGCCTGGAAGCGGCGGCCCTCGCATTCCTCGCAGATGGTGGAGACGCCGGCCATCATGCCAAGGTCGGTGTAAATCACGCCGGCGCCGTTGCACGTGGGGCAGGCGCCCTCGGAGTTGGCGCTGAACAATGCCGGCTTGACTCCGTTGGCCTTAGCGAAGGCCTTACGGATAGGGTCCAGCAGGCCCGTGTACGTGGCAGGGTTGCTGCGGCGCGAACCGCGGATGGCACCCTGATCAACCGTCACCACGCCTTCGCGTCCGGACACGGAACCGTGGATGAGCGAGCTCTTGCCAGACCCTGCCACGCCCGTCACTACCGTGAGAATGCCTAGGGGAATGTCTAGGTCGACGTCTTTCAGATTGTTCTCATTGGCGCCGCGCACCTCAAGAGCACCGGTGGGCTTACGGAAGGCTTCCTTAAGCACCATGCGGTCATCGAGATGCTTGCCGGTCAGGGTGCCGCTGGCGCGTAACCCCTCGAGGCTGCCCTCGTACACCACCTGGCCGCCTTCAGACCCGGCCCGCGGGCCCAGATCGATCACGTGGTCTGCGATGGCGATGGCCTCGGGCTTGTGCTCCACGACGAGGACGGTGTTGCCTTTGTCGCGAAGCTGCAGCAGGAGCTGGTTCATGCGGGCGATGTCATGCGGGTGCAGGCCGATGGTCGGCTCGTCGAATACGTAGGTGATGTCCGTCAGGGAGGAGCCCAAGTGGCGGATCATCTTCGTCCGCTGGGCCTCGCCGCCGGACAGTGTGCCGGAGGGCCGGTCCAGTGAGAGGTAACCCAAGCCAATGTCCACGAAAGAGTCGAGGGTCTCTCCCAGTGCCTCGAGGAGCGGTGCCACGGACGGCTCGCTGAGGGAACGAACCCAGGCGGCGAGGTCGCTGATCTGCATGGTGCACGCGTCCGCGATACTGACGCCCTCGATCTTGGAATTGCGGGCATGCTCGGCCAGCCGGGTGCCGCTGCACTCTGGGCAGGTGGTGAAGACGACGGCGCGCTCCACGAAGGCGCGGATGTGCGGCTGCATGGCGTCAACGTCCTTGGCAAGCATGGACTTTTGCATCTTGGGGATGATGCCCTCATAGGTGAGGTTGATGCCCTCGACCTTGACCTTGGTGGGCTCCCTGTACAGCAGGTCGTGGAGTTCCTTCTTGGTGAACTTGCCAACCTTCTTGTCCATGTCGAAGAAGCCGGTGCCACCGAAGATGCGCCCGAACCAGCCGTCCATGCTGTAGCCGGGCACGGTGAGTGCACCCTCAGACAGTGATTTGTCTGCGTCGAACATGGCCTCAAGGTTGAAGTCGTTGACCTTACCCATACCCTCACAGCGTGGACACATGCCACCGGTGATGGAGAAGCTGCGACGCTCCTTGATCTTCTCCCCCGCTTTTTCGATGGTGACCGCGCCTGCACCGGAGATTGAAGCAACATTGAAGGAGTACGCCTGCGGCGAGCCAATGTGCGGCTGGGCCAAGCGGCTGAAAACGATGCGGAGCATGGCGTTGGCGTCGGTCACTGTGCCAACTGTTGAGCGGGGATTTGCACCCATCCGCTCTTGATCGACCAGGATCGCGGTGGTGAGGCCCTCAAGCACGTCGACGTCTGGGCGGGCAAGGGTTGGCATGAAACCTTGCACGAAGGCGCTGTAGGTTTCGTTGATCATCCGCTGCGATTCGGCCGCGATGGTGCCAAAGACCAATGAACTCTTTCCCGAACCGGAAACGCCTGTAAAGACCGTCAGCCGGCGTTTGGGAATCTCCACGCTGATGTCTTTGAGGTTGTTCACGCGCGCGCCCTGGACCCGGATCAGGTCGTGGCGGTCGGCAGCGTGCGGCGCATGTGATTGCGTTCCGGTGTCCGTGGTCATCGTCTCTCAATTCTGTGGGGCGCCATCACCAGTGCGGCCAGGGCAGTCATACCGATCAGTAGGGTCAACTCTAGCTGGGTGGGTTAGTACCTTCGTCGCACGCGAAACCGGCTCGCTTCCAGATCTTGTGGAGCCGGGTCTGGGTCAACGATGGTCAATGTCGCTCGAAAGCAACGACGCTAAGTACTCCGCGTCGCGCACGTACATTTGCGCGTCGTCGTTCAAATTAGGTTTGTCGAGCTCCACGGCCTTTGCGCGGGACATTTCTGCCAGATCCCACAATCGAATCACGGCAACTCGAAGCACATCAGCCCAGCCGTCCTGTGAGCCGTACGCATCCAGAATGATCTGAACTCGCGCTCGAGCCTGCTCCATGCCAGGCGCGCCAGGCGGAGCGTCCTTGGTAAGGGGTACGGCACGGGTCGCGAAATATGCGATATCCCAGAGGCGCGGCCCGGGCGAGCACATGTCGAAGTCGATGGCGCCAATCATCTGCCCGCCCTCGAAAACTAAGTTATGAGGCGCAAAGTCATTGTGACAAATGACTTCGGCAGGAATTTTCGACGGCGATTGCCATAACGCTCCTTCGATCCCAAATCCGGCGCTTGCGTCGTGGAGTTGGCGCAACCGCCGGGCACCATCGATGAGGACCGGATCGTTCCACACCCATTCCGGCAGCGGATAGAGCGGCACCTCTCCATCAACAAAGGTCAGCCGCTCACGGTCTCCCTCAATCGCCATCGGTTTGGGAATCCAGTCAATGCCGGCCCGCTCCAAATAGAGCAGGTATCGGTGAACCGTTGGTGTCCACGGGCCTGCGTTCCGTAATACAGTATCGGCGTCGCGTTCGACGGCGTTCATGTTACCGCCTGGCATGGGACCATCCATGGCGCCTCCTGTTCAGAACTCAACATGTGCAAGCGCCCAGCCTAGGACTCCAAGGCCGGGTTCGTTATGTGGAACAACTCGCACTTGGCGTTGTAGTACTTCTTGGACTGGCCCTGGTGCTCCATGCCAATGCGCCGGCACACACTTTGGGACGCTTCATTGGCGGGGTTGGTCACGGCCACAACCTGGTTCAGGCCCGAGGCAAAGGCGTGTTCCAGGACGGCCGTTGCTGCTTCCGCCGCGAAGCCATTGCCCCAGTGGTCGGGATGGAAATGCCACCCGATCTCCACATCATCGGAAGGCTGAAGGGGTTCCTCACCGGATGCCGGGATTGGCTTGAGCAATAGGGTGCCCACGGGCAGGCCGTCTTCCTTGCGGGTTACTGCCCAGATACCGTGCACGGGGTGATCCAGGTCCTGGAATCGACGGACCCGCGCTTCAGCGTCAGAACGGCTTTCCATCACGGCTGGTTCGGTACCTATGAAGCGCTGCACCACCCAACGGGAGTACAGATCAAAGACAAAATCGACGTCGGAATCTTCCCAGGGACGCAGAGCAAGGCGTTCGGTTTTAATCACAGAGGTCATTCGACCATTATGCACGGTCAGCACTTTTGTGATTCTTGGCGGTGAATTCCAGGGCAACGGCCAACGTCATAAAGGCCTCCTCCGGTGGCGGTCAAACAATGAGGCTGACCCGCAAGAATACTTGGCACAATGGAAGATACGACTCAAGAATTCGAAAGGTTCCCCTTGCTTAGCAAACCCGCTATTGACGACGCATACCTCATACAGGCCGTCACTGCCATCCTCGAAACCGGGACGCTCCCTGCGATCGTGCAGGCCGGTCATCCGGTGTTGCGAGCACAGGCCCTGCCCTTCACAGGCCAGCTCACCGCCCCTGAGCTCACGGCGCTCATCACCATCATGACCGAGACCATGCGGGCTGCCCCGGGCGTTGGCCTCGCAGCACCCCAAATAGGGATTCCGCTGCAGCTGGCCGTCTTGGAAGACCAGTATGAGGTGTCGGCCGAAAATGCTGCCGCCCGTCAGCGCGAGCCCCTCGAACTCTTCGCCATCCTCAACCCCCGCTATACCCCCGTGGGCCATGAGCTGGCCTCGCATTACGAGGGCTGCCTGTCCATGTCCGGGTGGCAGGCGGCTGTTGACCGGCCTGCCACGGTAGATCTGGCTTACGACGACGAAAACGGCACCGCGCGCACCGCCCGGTTCACGGGGTGGCAGGCAAGAATCGTCCAGCATGAGACAGACCATCTCTCCGGAACGCTTTATATTGACAAGGCGCATACCCGTTCTTTGGCAAGCAATGACAACTACGGCGATTACTGGGCCAACCCAGACATTATGGCCGCCAAGGCCGGCCTGAACTTCTAAGGTCTCTCGGCGCCTGTCGGTGCGAACGGTGCCACCGCAGACCGGGCAACCAGCCGTTACATAGCGACCTAAGATTGAAACCATGGAAATCGCTGCCATCAATGCCCTGTTGTGCCCTCATTGCGGGCTCACCTTCACCAACCCTGCGCCCGGGGTCAACGCCCTAGTTTGCGCCGACGGCCACAGCTTCGACATTGCCCGGCAGGGCTATCTGAACCTACTGACCGGGCACGGAACAAAGTTTGTCCCCGACACGGCTGCCATGGTGGACGCCCGCGACACTTTCCTGGACGCGGGCCACTACCAGGGTCTGGGTGACGCACTGGCAGCAAAGGTCTCGGCCCACCTGACATCCAGTGGGAGCGCCCCCGCCCTGATCGTGGACGCCGGCACAGGAACGGGCTGGTATCTGCAACAGGTATTGGCCACGACGGCCGCCGGCAGCAGTGCCGCTGTTGGACTGGACATTTCCAAATTTGCTCTTCGCCGTGCTGCCCGCCGCAATCCTCTCGCCGTGAACATTGTGTGGGATCTGTGGCGGGACCTGCCGCTGGGTGCCGGCACGGCCGACGTCGTACTTGTCATATTTGCCCCACGCAACGCCGGCGAGTTCGCCCGCATCCTCAAGCCGGGAGGCAAGCTGATGGTGGTAACCCCGCTCCCCCAGCACCTCGCCGAGATTGCGAAAGAGGCCGGGATGCTGGGGATTCAAGAAGACAAGGAAGCCGCACTTGTCCTGTCCATGGCCGCGGACTTCGAACTGGTGGACAGCCAGGAGTTGCTGGTTCCCATGGAACTGAGCCCTGCCGACGTCGGCAATGTGGCCCTCATGGGACCGGCCGGACATCACATGGATGCGGTCGAGCTGGGACAAAGACTGGCCCACCTTCCGGAGAAAACAACGGCCACTGCGGCGTTCAGGATCTCCGTTTTTACTCCACGGGCCCGCGGCTAGTCCTTCGTGACGGGCTGCAGCGGGACGGATAGATCAACCATGGCAGTCCTGCCGGTCTTAGCGTGGAGATCCACGCCCAGCCAACGCAACGTCAATTGAGTTAGCGGGCCCACACCTAGCGCGAAGGCAGCTGTACCGGCGCCCACCACGCCGCCGAGAAAGAAACCAACCACCACAACGCTCAACTCAATGCCCGTACGAATGAGCCAGACCGGCTTCCCGCTGACCCGAACCAGGCCTGTCATCAAGCCGTCACGCGGGCCAGGGCCCATGCCGGCGCCAATGTACAGCGCCGTGGCAAAAGCCAACAGGCACAATCCCGACGCAAAAACGACAATCTGGAGGGCAAGGTGATTGGCCTGTGGAATAAAGGCCAATCCAAGATCAGCAAAGAGGCCAACCAAAATTGTATTGGCAACCGTGCCGACACCAGGCATTTGCTTAAGCGGGATCCAGAACAGCAGCACCACAACGCTGATGATGATGGTGCACAACCCGAACGAGATACCCGTGGTGCGCGAGAGACCCTGCGAGAAAACGTCCCATGGCGACGCACCGATGTTGCCGCGGATCATGAGCGCAATGGCTACCCCATAGAGTGCCAGGCCCAGAAGAAGCCGGACCAAGCGGAGCAGGAGGTTTTGGGTAGTAAGGAAAAGGCGCATGCTCTAAGTTTAGTGAAACTGGACTTATGCAAAAGGTCCAATTCAACTAATGTGGATTCATGAACTCTTTTGTCACCGGTCGACGACTGGCACGTGAACTGGGTGAATGGCGCAGCGGCGCCCCCGCCTATCGGGCGCTTGCCGAGCGCATCCGGGTCCTGCTTATGGATGGGCGCCTCTCCAGTGGCGCACGACTTCCTGCCGAGCGGGAGCTGAGTCAGGCCCTAGATCTGAGCCGGACCACCGTGGCTGCCGCCTATTCGAAACTCCGTGACGACGGCTTTCTTGAAAGCGTGCGGGGCTCCGGTAGTACCTTGCAGCTGCCAGGGCGCGAACGCGGCGAGCATGCCCTGCACCACGGCTTGGCGCTTGACTTCACTAAGGCCACTTCCCCTGCATATCCGGGAATTCAGGCTGCTTATGGGGCCGTCATGGAGGAATTGCCAATGTACCTCTCGCATGACGGTTTTGATCTGGTGGGCCTTCCCGACCTGCGCGAGGCCATCGCACAAAACTACCGGGACAGGGGTCTGCCTACCTCGCCGGACCAGATCATGGTCACCATCGGCGCGCAACACGCCCTAAATCTCATCACGCGGACCCTCTACTCCCCCGGTGAACGCATCCTCGTGGAACAACCCACCTATCCGCATGCCCTGGATACCTTCGCTTCGGTGGGCGCCCGTGTCATCGCATTCCCAGTCCGGCAAGATAGCGGTTGGGATCTACAGGAGGCCTTGCTGCAGATCCGGCGGGCAGCACCAACACTGGCATACCTGATGCCTGATTTCCACAATCCAACCGGCATGAGCATGTCAATCCATGAGCGTGAGTATCTGGCGGCGGCCGCAGCCAGGGAGGGCACCGTGCTGGTGGTGGATGAAACAACCGCACTCCTGGATATTGACCGCGGGCCTATGCCGCCCATGGCAGCGTTCTCCCCCAATATCCTTAGCTTGGGATCGCTGGGCAAGATCGCCTGGGGTGGACTGCGCGTGGGGTGGATTCGCGGATCCCGCGAAATTCTTGCCCAGCTCCTGCGCAACCGACCCGCCGTCGACCTTGGCACACCAATGGTGGAACAGTTGGTCGCGACGAAATTGATCCAGGACATGCCATCCATGGTCGCCAGTCGAAGCCTGGAACTGCGCCGCGGCCGGGACATGGCCGTCCAGCTTCTGCGCCAGCACGTACCCCAGTGGCCGGTGCAAGTACCTGACGGTGGGATGTGCCTGTGGATCAACACCGAAACGGTCTCCAGTTCGGCGCTGGCACTAGCTGCCAGAGCCGAGGGAATGGGACTTGTACCAGGCCCACGATTTGGCATCGATGGCGCGTTTGAACGGTATTTGCGCCTACCCTTCAGCTACAGCGACGGTCAATTGCACGACGGCATACAGATTCTTGGCCGCATTGGCCGCGAGGTCGGTTCCGATCCGTTGAGAATGCCGCTTCAAGCCGTCATCTAGACGGATTTTTCCAGCCCCGCGTAGTAGGCTCGGAGATACGGAATTGAGCCTCAAAGGAGGATGCAATGCTTGAATGGATTAACGACTTCGGCTGGATCATCTGGCTGACCGTATTTCTGCTGTTGGCCGTCACCGAAATGCTGACGTTGAACCTTTACTTCATCTTGATGTCGGTGGGTGCACTCGCTGCCTTGGTGGCATTTTTGTTCAACGCCGAGCTGTGGCTGCAGATCGTCATTTTCTGCGTTGTCGCCCTAGCCACCACCGTCCTAATCAGACCCTTGGCGTTGGCGCACCTGCATCGCGGACCGGCGGACCAGCTCTCCAATGTTGACCGGTTGATCGGTCACAAGGCCGTGGTTCTTGAGACCGTGGGCTCCGGTGGAGGCCTCGTGAAGATCGGCGGAGATATCTGGACCGCCCGAATCACCGGGGGAAGCGAGATTCCCGTCGGCGCGGCCGTTGAGGTTGCAGCCATCGACGGCGCCACTGCCATCGTCACTTATCCGTCGGCACACAAGTCCACTGGAACGGCCACAACAACAGCTTAGGCACCTCTGTCACGACGCGCCCACGAGCTGGTGCGTCTTTCATCGCAGCGGTGCACAGATTCTTTACACAGAAAAGAGGGGATTTCATGGGAGACGGAGCCGGCACAGTTGTTTGGCTATTTGTAGTACTAGTCCTACTGGTATTCGTAGTGATTGTTCTTGTCCGATCGGTGCGTATCATTCCGCAGGCCCGCGCGGGTGTTGTGGAACGGCTGGGTAAGTACCAGCGCACCCTGAACCCTGGCCTGACGGTGCTGATTCCATTCGTGGACCGCCTCCTGCCGCTGTTGGATTTGCGTGAGCAGGTAGTTTCCTTCCCACCGCAGCCTGTCATTACGGAGGACAACCTGGTTGTCTCCATCGACACGGTTGTCTACTTCCAAGTGACCGATCCCCGTGCGGCGACGTATGAGATCGCCAACTACATTCAGGCCGTCGAGCAGCTGACCACCACCACCTTGCGCAACGTAGTGGGTGGCCTGAACCTAGAAGAGGCACTGACCTCGCGTGACCAGATCAATGGTCAGCTTCGCGGTGTATTGGATGAGGCAACAGGTCGCTGGGGCATTCGCGTCAGCCGTGTTGAGCTCAAGGCCATTGACCCGCCCCTGTCAATCCAGGATTCCATGGAGAAGCAGATGCGCGCCGAGCGTGACCGCCGCGCCGCCATCCTCACCGCTGAGGGCACGAAGCAGTCGGCCATTTTGACGGCTGAAGGTGAACGCCAGTCCTCTATCTTGAAGGCTGAGGGTGACGCCAAGGCTGCGATTCTTCGTGCCGATGGTGAATCTCAGGCCATTCAAAAGGTCTTCAGTGCTATTCACAAGGGAAACCCCACACAGAAACTGCTGGCGTACCAGTACCTGCAGACCCTGCCTAAGATCGCTTCAGGCACCTCCAACAAGCTGTGGATCATTCCCAGCGAAGTTGGCGAAGCCTTGAAGGGAATCGGCAATGTTCTGGGAACCCCTTCCCCTGATTCGGACGACGCCGTGGACCTTACGAAGGCATCCGAGGTTTAGCAAGAAACGCAGTTCCAACGCCAAAGCAACGTAGAGCGCGGCCAAGCACGTATAATGGGTGCTTGGCCGCGCGGCGTTTTGCCCGGCCACACTTTTCGCATCCGGTCCCTGCAGGAACAATTGCAGGATGTGATGCGTTGAAACTAATGTCGAAAAACCTTCGGACACCAGCGCCAGCCGCTGAGATCCTGGGCATACACGCTTGCTTCATGAATGTCGTGACGCAAGGGAACAACTTGAGGGAGAAGTCATGAGCGATCGCAGCCTACGTGGCATGCGCTTGGGCGCACAGAGCATGGAGACGGAATCCGGTGTAGAGCCGGCCCCCCGCCAGAGCGTGGAGTACCGTTGCGCCGATGGCGAGCAGGTCTTTGTCACTTTCTCGTCTGAAGCTGAAATCCCGGCCACTTGGATGTCCAAGACGGGCAAGGAGGCCCTGCTGGTCAACGGCGAGGCCCCTGATACTTCCAATGACAAGCCGGTCCGTACCCACTGGGACATGCTCCTTGAGCGCCGGTCCCTCCCGGAGCTGGAAACCATCTTGGCCGACCGCCTGACCATCCTGCGCGAACGCCGCGGCGAAAAGGTCTAACGAAAGGGCCAGACAGAAGCATTTGCTTCCGCCTGATTCAAGCTGATTCAAAAAGGTGGGCAGCCCGTTTACGGGGTGCCCACCTTTTTTGATCCTGGTCCGCCCTAACGCCAGGGCGGACCAGCGAAAACTATTTGTTGCGGCCGGTCAATTTGTTCCAACGTGAACTGAGACCCCATTTGGTGACGTTGAGCATGGCTTCCTGAACGATGTTGCCACTCATCTTGGATGCGCCAAATTCACGTTCCACAAAGGTAATGGGCACCTCGACGACCTTGCAACCCATCTGCCATACACGCCACAGCATATCTACCTGGAAGCCGTAGCCCACAGATTCAACGGATTCGAAATCCAGTGCTTCAAGAGTCGTGCGGCGGAAGGCGCGGTAACCGCCCGTGACGTCCCGAACAGGGATGCCCAACAACACCCGTGAGTAGAGGCTGCCGCAGGTGGAGATCAGTTTGCGGTGGAGCGGCCAGTTGACAACTTTTCCGCCCGGAACCCAGCGTGAGCCCAAGACCAAGTCTGCACCTTGGTCGATGGCGTCCAAAAGCAGAGGGAGCTGCTCCGGCTGATGAGAGCCGTCAGCGTCCATCTCAACCAGCACGTCATAGCCGGCGTCCAGGCCCCACGTGAAACCTGCCAAATACGCCGCACCGAGGCCTTCTTTTCCTGCCCTGTGAAGGACATGAACCTGGGGATCGTTGGCTGCAAATTCATCGGCCCACTGCCCCGTACCGTCGGGGCTATTATCGTCTGCGACAAGAACATCACTGTGTGGGACAGCCGCGCGCAAGCGGGCCAGGGTCTTGGGCAGCGATTCAATCTCGTTGTACGTGGGAATGATCGTCAGGACACGCAACAATTGGTGCCTTTCCGTGGTGAAAGTGAAGTGGAAGGCCTCGTGCTGCAACCGCTGGCGCCTGATAAAGGCAAGTCACTCACGGCGGTTAGCGGCGAAGGCCAAAACACCAGTATAGGTGAGGGTGCTGGGGAAAAGATAAGTTCACGCGCCTTCGGACCAATTAAGGCACATGCAAAAAGCATGGAGCTCAATTGTTTTCTACTGGCGCGTGAACTTATCTCCCAAGCGTCGGTTGGACGGTTCCCCGTGCCGACCGGGACCCTCCCATAGGAGGTTCTCCGCTCCCCTAAAACTAATATCCTACGGGGCGACTGTCAACACGGTGCTGACCTGCACCGATGCCTATCGCCGCAGGTCAGCGGCCTGTTAGCCAAATGGATTATTAGGGGCAGACGCTTTCCCAGTGATCTAAACTAATCCTTTTCACTTCCGTCAATGAAGTCTTCACTAGCGTACAATTGGCGCCCCAGATGCACGGTCTGGAGGCAGCGGGGATCGTTGGCCCCATCGAGCGCCGGGAGCAGTGGTGTACGGGCGCGGGGGTCCGTTGACCACGATTGCACCCTTTCGTCGGCCACCTGGACCATGAGCTGTTCCACATCCCAAATGGCGAAGCTGGCCGGTGCACCGGCGCCCAGCTGGCCGTGGAAGGGGTTCTCGGACTTGGCTGCACGCCAACCGGCACGGGTATGTCCAATGAAGGCCGCGCGTGCAGAAATGCGTGAGCTTTGTTCATGGTGATTCAAGGCCGCTCGCACGCTGGCCCAGGGGTTCAGTGGTGTGACGGGTGAGTCAGAACCGAAGAAAGCCGGCACGCCAGCCCCGTAGAATCGTGCGAGCGGGTTGAGCTGCAGAGCCCGTTCTGCGCCCAACCGCTGGGCGTACATACCGGAGTTACCGCCCCAGGCTGCATCGAATGCCGGCTGGACGGAAACCCCGACGGCGTGATGAGCCAGGGCGGCCATGGCCGCCTCGTCGACCATCTCCGCGTGTTCCAGCCGGTGTCCGGCCGCACGGATCTTCTCAATCCCCACCATTTTGGTGGCCTGTTCGAGCCCAGCGACCGCAATGTCCATGCCGCCGTCGCCAATGACATGGAAACCGCCGGTCAGGCCCAATTCGGAGGTGGCCGCCAGATGATTGGCTACTTGTTCCACGCTCAGCTGGGCGCTTCCAAAAGCGTCCGGAGCGTCATCGTAGGGTTGGCGCAGCAGGGCCGAACGCGATCCCAGCGACCCGTCGATATTAATATCGCCGGCCAGTCCCAGCACGTCGACGCCAAGACCGGCCAAATGGGCCACTACCTCACGGGCTTCATCTGTGCTGGCCACCAGTTGCCCCCAGTACGGCAGAACCTGAAGGAAATCGGATCCCAAGGACATGAGCGAGGCCAGGTCCTCCCCCGACCCTACGTGCGGTGCACTCATCTCAGCCATGGCTACGTAACCGTTGGCGGCAGCGTGGCGCAGTGCACGTTGTTGAACTGCGGTACGCCGCTCCGGAGTCAGTGTACGGGCAGCGTCACGTGCGGTTGTGTGTGCACGGCCGCTGACCAGTCCGTCGCCGTCCCACCCGGGCATGGCCGCAAGACCGCAACGTTGGGCAAGGCTCGCAGAAACAAGACCCGAATGTACGTCAACCCGGGCTAGATAAACTTCCCGACTGCCAGCTGCCCGTTCCAGTTCCGCGGCACCGGGAAGCCGTGAGTCTGCCCACAGTGCGTTGTCCCAGCCGTGGCCCAGTAGCAATCCACCGATCGGCAGGGAGGTGGCGGCCTCGGCCACACGGTCCAGCAATTCGGTGGCCGAGGCTGCCCCGGAAAGATCCACGGACTCGAGTGCAAGGCCGGTTTCTGTGATGTGGACGTGGGAGTCAACAAACCCCGGTGCCACGAGTGCGCCATGGAGGTCCACTTCACGCATGCGCGAATCCAGGAGCGAGGTGGCAGCATGTTCGGAACCGACCCAGGCCACCACATCACCGTCCACGAGCATCGCGGTGGCAAAGGGATCGGCCGCGCTGTAGACGGAACCGTTGCGGTACATGGTTAATGACATGGGAAAAGTAGATCCTTTCAACAATACGTTCACAAAATCTTTGAGCCGGTTGCGGCTGGCAACGCCTTAGTCCGCTAAGGCTTAATCCAGCACTCCGTTAGTCCACCACGGCGGAGTACGCCACGACACCGCGGCGCACCAGGTCCATGGCCTGCCTGCAGACGGGAGCAAACTCGGCCGGAAGTGATGGAACCTGTGAGAGCTGGCCAAGCAGGTCAATGACCTGTTTGGTCCAGCGGACAAAGTCTCCGGCCGCCAAATCGGTACCGTGCAGCGAGTCCTGGAGCGTACGGCCCTTGGCCCACTTGTACATGGGCCAGACAAGTCCGAGCTCGGGTTCGCTCGTTAAGGGCAGCTTGTGTGATTCCTCGGCATCCTGCAGCCTTGACCACAGCACCACCACGTCCTCAACAGCCTGCTCGAGGCTCACGCTGGGCATCCTGGGCCGCGTTCCCTCGGCGTCGCGCTTGGACTGGTACACCAGCGAGGTGACGAACGCGGCCAGCTCAGGTGCATCCAGATCGGCGAAGGCGCCCTGACGCAAGGCCAAGGCAATCAGCAGGTCCTTCTCGCCATACACTCGGCGCAGGCGCTGGCCGTCATCGCTGGGACGCAGGTTCCCGGCGTCGTCCGCGACCACAAACCCGTAACTCGCGAGCAGGTCGATGACCCTGTCAAAGGTGCGCGCAATAGTATTGGTGCGCGCCTGAATGGCCCGCACAATCCCATCAGTCTCCTTGCGCAACTTCCACCAGCGCTCAGACCAGCGTGCGTGGTCTTCGCGTTCGCTGCAGCCATGGCAGGGGTGGGCGCGCAGATTTCGCCGCAGTGTGGCAATCGCCTCATTTTCGAACTCTGAATCCGCATAACCGAAGGCGGCAGAGCGGCGCGGGAGCTGCTGTGACGGCGCGGCCAGCTTTGCCTCGACTGCAGCCAGCAGGTTTCGTTTGTCCTTGGGCACCTTCGGGTTGAAACCCTTCGGTACGCGCACCTGGGCCAAAACGTCCACCGGTCCGGCGAAGTCGTGCAGACTCAACCGCCGGTACTCCCGGTCAATGCCCAGAATGCCCGGCCGCGGCACCCGGGCATTGGTATCTGCATCAAGGACGACGGCGTACCCCGCGTTGCGCCCGCCCGGCACCATGATGACGTCCCCCGGACGCAGGCTGGCGACGGAGTCCACAACGGCGTCCCGGCGCTGCTTGGCCTTGGACTTCGAGGCACCCGACTCATGGTCGGAAAGTTCACGGCGCAGCTTCGCATATTCGTTGAAGTCGCCTAGATGGCAGGTCATGGATTTCTCATAACCGGCCAGGGATTCCTCCCTGGAACGGACCTGCCGCGCCAAGTCAACCACTGAACGGTCGGCCTGGAACTGTGCAAAGGAAGATTCAAGAATGTCGCGTGTGCGGGCTCGGCCAAATTGCGCAACGAGATTGATGCTCATGTTGTACGTAGGGCGGAAGCTGGAATTCAGTGGATAGGTCCGTTTGGAGGCCAGCCCTCCGACGGCCGCCGGATCCGTGCCAGGCTGCCAGAGTACGACGGCGTGGCCTTCCACATCGATCCCGCGCCGTCCTGCCCGTCCGGTCAGCTGGGTGTACTCCCCCGCGGTGATGCTCACATGCGCTTCACCATTGTACTTCTCCAGTTTCTCCAGTATCACTGTGCGGGCAGGCATATTGATGCCCAACGCAAGGGTTTCTGTGGCGAACACGGCGCGAACCAGGCCATCAGCGAAGAGGTCCTCCACCACTTCCTTGAAGGAAGGCAGCATACCGGCATGATGGGCTGCCAGTCCGCGCAGCAGTCCGTCGCGCCATCCCCAGAATCCGAGGACGTCGCGATCGGAATCGGGCAGCTCGGCGCAGGCTGTATCGACGCGGCGGGCGATTTCGGCCTGCTCGTCAGACGATGTCAGCCAGAGACCGGCGGCGGCACATTGCTGGACGGCGGCGTCGCAAGCGGCCCGGGAAAAAATGAAGGTAATGGCCGGCAGCAGGTCCTGGCTATCCAAGGCGCGAATGACCTGTGGACGCGTGGCTGCCTTGGCCCAGCCTTGGCTGCCACCCAGGTTCTGGCCACCGCGCTGGCTGCCGCGCTCATCGTGGGCGCTTCCCTGATTTTGATAACCACGGCCACGCGAACCACCGCCACCACGCCGGCCGTGGCTGGTGCCACGGCCAATGCTGACAGATTCGGTGCGCGCCAACTTGAGAAGTTCGGGGTTAATCTTGGGGGTGCTGGAACCACTGGATCCGCTAGTGACCGTATTGCTTTCAGGATTGCCGGCGATTTCGTCGAAGGCTACGTTTTCGGCAAATAGATCCACCAGGTCCCGACGCACCATGACGTGCTGCCACAGGGGTACCGGGCGATGCTCGGAGACAACCACCGCCGTGTCGCCCCGTACTGTGCCCAGCCATGCGCCAAACTCTTCGGCATTGGACACCGTGGCGCTGAGGGAGATGACGGCGACTTCGCTGGGGAGGTGGATGATGACCTCTTCCCAGACTGCACCGCGAAAACGGTCAGCGAGGTAGTGCACCTCGTCCATGACCACATAGGCCAGCCCGGCAAGAGTATGCGAGTCCGCGTACAGCATGTTTCGAAGGACCTCGGTGGTCATGACCACCACGGGAGCCTCGGAGTTGATGCTCGTGTCGCCCGTTAGCAGACCTACGTTACTTGAACCATACTTCGCGGCCAGTTCCTGAAATTTCTGGTTACTCAAGGCCTTGATGGGGGTGGTGTAGAAGGCTTTGTATCCGCGTTTAAGTGCAAGATACACGGCAAATTCACCAACGATTGTTTTGCCAGCCCCTGTAGGTGCGGCAACTAAAACACCGCGGCCGGCCTGAACGGCACGGCACGCGGTGTCTTGAAAATCATCCAGCGCAAAAGCGAGGGTCTCCCTGAATTCCGCCAGGTCGGTTCCCTGGTCAGTCACACGGTTCTTAGCCGCCAGGTAGCTTTCGGAGGGGCTGATCATTTCAGAGGCAGGCATGTCTCCAGCCTACGTTAGATCAGAGTATTTCCAGGTCCTTTGAGGGCGTGGCCACATCGGCCGTGCCCTCGGATTCCTTGACCTTTTTCGCTTCCTTCCGGTCGCGGCGTTTGTCGTTGAGAATGCAAACTCCGATCGCCCCGAAGTACAAAATCAACAGTGGTGCGCCCAGGAAGAACATACTCATGACATCCGAACCCGGTGCCGCCATCGCCGAAACGATCGTGACACCAAGAATGGTAAAACGCCAAGCCTTCAGATAGGTCTTGCCTCGCACGATGCCAACAGCATTTACGCCGACGAGCACCACAGGAACAAGGAACGCCGCACCCATGAACAGCATTAGCTGCATAGCAAATTGCAGGTACTCGAGGGCCGCGATAATGTTCGCAGCCTCACTACCGGTAGGAGTAAACGACGTCAACGCCTTCACGATGTTGGGCCAGACCAACCACCCAGCATAAATACCAGCTAAGAACAGTGGAACCGAGGCAAACATATAGGACAGCGAGTAACGCCGTTCCTTCTTTGTTAGCCCCGGAGTGATGAAGGCCCATAGCTGGTAGATCCATACCGGCGAGGCAATGATCAAGCCTAAGAGCAACGTGATCTGAATCTTCAAATCAAAGGAGCTCGTTACACCTGGAAAGTTCAAGGTGGCCACGATGCCGCGTTCATCGCTGATTTCCCGAAGAGGCTTCGTCAGAGCAGTGAGCAGGGGGTCATAGATGATCCAGCCCAGAATAATGCCTGGGATCATGGCCAAGCCACTCTTGAAAAGCCGGTTGCGCGCCTCGACAAGGTGTTCCTTGAGCGGCATCCGACCTTCAGGGTTGGCTTTACGGCCCTTTGTAGCGCCCACCGGCTCTGCGACCTTTTCTATGACTGAGCGCCGGTACCGGTTCCGGTACCCTCGCCCGAGGTTTTGCCCTGCGTCGGGTTGTTGACGATCTTGCCTTCAACGGGCGCCTCAGGCGCAGCGGGTGCGGGCGAAGCCGTCGGTGCAGCTGGAGGTGCGTCGTCCTTGCCGTCGTTCTTCATTTCCTTGACCTCGGACTTGATAATCCGCATGGACTGGCCGAGGCTGCGGGCCATACCGGGCAGCTTCGGGGCTGCGAAGAGCAACAGAACAACGATGATGATGATGGTGATAGCCCAGGGGCTCTCAAAAAGTCTTCCCACGGTAACGCCTTTCCTTTTGGTTCATCCTACGTCTTGTAATGCTTCAATGTCGCGCAAGGATTGGAGCTGTCCGCGTTCTTTCCTGCGGGCGACGCGCCGTTGAAGGCGGGCGAAACGCCGTTCCTCTTTGGCAGCTACGTAATCATCCTTCATTTCTTCAGGTGTTGCAAAAATCGCACTACCGGGAACCGTTGTCCGCGCTTCCGTGACGTGCAGCACTTTTGCGCGTTCGAGGCTCTGATCCCAGTATGCTTCGCGTTCAGCCGAAACCTCACCGAAGGTACGTGCCGTTGCACTTACTCCACGCCAGATCTTCCAACCCAAAAAAGCCATGAAAAGTAGGGACAACGCGACGAGCGCAATCCAAATGAGAATCCATGACCACCAAGGCATTTACCGAGTCTATCCGCCCGCGCTGGGAACGGCCGACGTGGTTTCGCCCACAGCGTCACAGCTGTCCGCGGCATGGACAAGCCAGGCGGTCGTTTCATGCCGTGCGGACTCCGGTGCCACCACTCGCGCACTTCCTCCGAGTCTGGCCATGAGCGGTGCCAGCATCGCCGTATTGCCCACTAGCAAACGCACCCCCACCATATTGGAGCCCATATCGAAAAGCGTGGCATTGTAGGCAGGAGCGAGCCGGATGGCTGTAGTGGCTTCGGCCACCAGCTGGACCTGGACATCGTCGTTCCCAGGATCGTAAATGCCGCTATGGGGTTGCCACGGCGTCAGGGCGGAGTGAAGATTCTCCTGCGCTCCGGCGTCGGCCAAGCCTCTAATATGATCCACCCGGAAGCTGCGCAATTCCTTGGCCTTGCGGCACCAGGCCCGCACATACCAGGCAGCGTCGACCGAGAACAGCTTGCGGGGTTCAATGGTGCGTTCGCTGAGCTCGTCGCGGGATCGCACCAAGTAAGTGATGGCACAGGACCGTTCATGGGCGATTGCCTCCTGCAAGAAGGAGATAGTGTCCATCTCCTTCCCCGAGATCAGCTCAAGTCCGACGGCGTCGGCGAGCCAGGAGTCTTTTCCGGCCACCGATTTGAGTGAGGAGATTGCCTGCTCGAGGGCAATAGCTTGCTCACTCCCGGGGATGGCCGTGAGTGCCTGAAGGCCGATGAGCACAGAACAGGCTTCTTCCTGTGTCAGGCGCAGCGGGCTGGCAAGCGTTTCAGCATCCCGGATGAACACCTGGCCCGCCTCGGTCGTGACGTCCATGAGATCGCCATGATAGTAACCGGGCAAACCGGTGACATTGAGCGTGTCCTTGTCCTTGTCCCATTGTCCGGCGCTGATGCCGAATTCCGCCATGACCTCAACTTCATCCACGCCAGGGTTGGCCACGAGATAGGGAACCATCGAGAGAAGTCGAATGAGCCTGTCCCGGGTGTCCTTCTTTTTGGCCGTTGGTGCAGCCAGCTTGGTGTTCCAGTCAAGCTCCTCGTTGGCTGGGGCAAGTGCCGCAGCGGCGGCGCCCTGCAAGCGCCTGACAACTGCCTGGTGCAGCTCGGCAGGATCAAGCACCAGCGCCTGGGCACCCAAGGCTGCGACGTCGTCGGCCATGAGCTCGGGTTCACGGTAGGCGACGCGCAGTACGTCCCAACCGGTCCGGCTCCATGCAGCATCGGTGACGGTCTCCGTGCCGCTACGCTCCCGCAGGGCATATGCAGAATTGGCAGGGACGGCGATGTGGGCCGTGTGCTGTGGCCCTGTCCCCAGCCGTTCAATCACGCTGGTAATGCTGAACCCGGTGGGCCGGGCAAACGTGGCATCACTGTGGAGCTGAACGTTGGAGGTGATGCGTGAAAGGCGGAAGTTGCGCTCTACGGACTTGTCAACATCAAAGGCAGCCAAGTACCACTGGCCATACTTGTTCCCCAGCCCCAACGGTTGTACCGTCCGGCTGGTACTCTCAGTTGCTCCGGAGCCACGGTACGTGAATGAAACCAGGTGATGGCTGCGAAGAGCCGTCCAGATCTGATCAAAGGCAGGCTCGGCCGTGCGGATGCGTGATTGTGAGGTGGTTTCATCCTCGTACCATCCGGTTCCACTGCGCGCCGCAATCTTGCGGAGGGCGGACTGCGCGGCAGCCCCGAGCGTGGCTTCTGCCCAGAGGTTGGCCGCGATGAAGACCAAGTTCATTGCTGCCTCATCAAGCCTGACCTCCGGTACACGGTAGTCAACAGGATCAATCCTGTACAGGACTTGTTCCTGGGCATCGTCACCCTGCACCTCAGACTGACGGATCGGAATACCCAATTCCAAGAGCGTCCTTTTGTCCCGCTCGAACATCCGCTCAAAGGCGGGCTGAACCTTGGCTTCCTCGGCGGCGGTTTTGGCAGCAACGGTATAGCCGTTGATGTTCTCCCGGATGTATCCCTTGCTGCGCCCCAGCCGGGTCCCCAGCAGGGCTATGACAAGGTTCAGGAGGCGTTCGGTGGCATCAATTTTTGTGGACACATGGCCCACAGTACCGGCACTGGCATGGTGTTACAGACTCAGCCCCGAGCACTTAGACAACAAACCTTAAACAACTGACCCGCAGTAGTGGTCGAAAAAGTCACGATTTCCGTGAATTTTCAGCCACTACTGCGGGTCAGTCGGAGTGAGACTTCGTTAGCGAACTGCTACCAGGTCAACAACGAAGATCAAGGCCTCGTTCGGGCCAATTGCTCCACCGGCGCCACGTGAGCCGTAGGCCAGCTCGGAAGGGATCTCCAGACGACGTCGCCCACCGACCTTCATGCCCAACAGGCCCTGGTCCCAGCCCTGGATGACCTGGCCGATGCCGGCCTTGAAGTCCAGCGGGGTACCGCGGCCCCAAGAGGAATCAAATTCTTCACCCGAAGAGAAGGCAACGCCGACATAGTGGGTGGAAACCGTGCTGCCACGGACTACCTCGGTACCGGTGCCCTCGATGAGATCCTCGATCACGAGTTCGGTGGGGACAGCGTGTGCCGGGAATTCAATTTCCGGCTTGGTGCGGTCAAAGTTGCGCGTTCCAAAAGACATGGTGCTCCTTCAGGGGTTGTGGTTAGCTCTTGGCTTCAATCTTAACAACAAATACCAATGTTCCGGCCGGCTTTCCGTCTGCGGCGGCATTTTCGCCATAAGCCAACTCCGCGGGGATGGTCAACTGCACGGTGGAACCAACCTTTTGTCCGGCAAGACCCTTGGTCCACCCCGGGATAACGCCCTGCAGGCTGAAAGAGACGGCCTTGCCGCTGTCGAAGGAAGAGTCGAACTGCTTGCCATCGGACCAAGTCCAGCCGGTGTACAACGCGGAGATTGAATCCGATTCCTTCAGAACCTCGCCGGTACCTTCGGTGAGAACCTGAACTGCCAAACCGGCCGGCGGATCATTCTTGGGGATGGTGATGCTCGGGACACCCTTGTCGTTAAACTTTGCAACGGGAAGCTTCCCGTCGGTTTCCAGTGCTTTTACGTCGTCAGCGCTCATAAGAGCCGGGGCAGCCTTTGCGGCCGTTACGCGAAATACGCTGAGTTCAGCGGGAACGGCTGCCGCGGACGGGGCCGCTGTTGAGCCCGCTACAGCTGCGGTTCCCGGTATGCCGTAAGCAATGTAGGAGCCCACCTTGGCACTTGTAAACGTTGAGTAGACCATGGGGAATTGGGTCTTAAAGGCCTCGTTGAGTGTGATGGTGCCACTCGTCCCCTTCGTGAATGTTTCTCCCGTAACTGTTCCGTCTTCGGCGTTCAAGGCGACCAGCTGGTAAGAGACGATCTGACCGTCTTCGAGCTGAGCACCGTCACCCTGTGAAACAACCTTCATCGATTCGGCGGCGATGGTCAACGGCTTGTCAAAAGTGACCGTTGGAACCTTCGCCTCGCCTTTGTCTTCCACCTTGACCGAGGCCAGTGCCTCAGCGTTGGCCGGCGGAATCGAGACGGACGCGGAGCCCGTTGCTGAAGTATCGGCAGAGCCTGATGAACAAGCGGTCACAAGGAGCAGGAGGGGAAGTAGCAGTGCAAGTAGTCGGCGCACAAAATCACTTTCGGTTGCGGATGGATCAGGCAAAAATTCTTGGCCACATCCGGCGCTGGAAAGCCGCGGGCCGCCTACAGCCTAGCCCTTGATACTGTACGAAAGCTGTTGATTTCATCAGCAAGTTCAGAATGTGGACTGAAGCGAAGCTATGATTTCGTCCACGCGCGCGTCCTGGTTCTTGAACGGGTCCTTACACAAAATTGTTTGGTGGGAGCGGTCATTGAGTTTCAGGTGCACCCAGTCAACGGTGTAATCCCGCCCCGAGTCCCGTGCGGCGGTGACAAACTTGCCTCGCAAATGGGCCCGGGTGGTTTCCGGTGCCGTCCTTGTGGCAGCGGCGATATCCTCAGCCGTGACCACCTTGGCCGCCGACCCGCGGCGCTCAAGCATGTTAAAGAGGCCTCGCTCGGGAGAAATATCGTGGTAGCGCAGGTCCAGTTGAGCCACTTCAGGGGAGGCCCATTCCAAACTGTGCCGGTCAGCATAAGCACCCAGAAGCTTGCCCTTGATGGCCCAGTCGATTTCGGTGTCTATACCCGAATAGTTTTCGCTTTCGACGGCGTCAAGAGTGCGCTCCCATAGGTCAAGGATGCGAGGTACCAATTCGTGATGTGCCCCGTGGGAGCGGACAAAGGTACTAACTTTTTCAAGGTAGTGCCGCTGGATGTCGATGGCGGTCATGGTGCGACCGTCTGCCATTTTCAGTGGGTGCTTGCCGGTGATGTCGTGGGAGATCTCCCGAATACTGCGGATGGGGTTTTCCAGGCGCATGTCGGACATGATGGTACCGGCCTCGATCATGCGCAGAATCAAGTCAACGCTTCCAACCTTGAGCATGGTGGTGGTTTCGGACATGTTGGAGTCCCCCACAATGACGTGCAGGCGGCGGTACAGCTCAGCATCTGCATGGGGTTCATCGCGGGTGTTGATGATGGGCCGGGACCGTGTTGTGGCCGAGGAGATCCCTTCCCAAATGTGGTCAGCACGCTGCGAAAACGCGTACTTGCCGCCTTGATGAGCCGGGAGTACCCTGCCCGCTCCGGAAATCAGCTGGCGAGTTACCAGGAACGGGATGAGAATATCGGCAAGCCTGTTGAACTCTCCCTTTCGGGTGATCAGGTAGTTCTCGTGACTTCCATAAGAGTTCCCGGCGGAATCAACATTGTTCTTGAAAAGGAAGATCTTCCCTGCATAGCCTTCAGCATGTAGGCGACTCTGCGCTTCCTCCACCAGCTCATGCAGAATTAGTTCCCCGGAGCGGTCGTGGGCAATGAGCTGGGCTATACCGTCACACTCTGCCGTTGCATACTCAGGATGGGAACCAACATCGAGATACAGCCTGGATCCGTTGGGCAAAAAGACATTCGAAGACCTCCCCCAGCTGACCACCTTCCGGAAGAGATATCTTGCTACTTCTTCAGGTGAAAGCGGCCGTGAGCCAGGGGCCGAGAACGTCACGCCAAACTCAGTTTCAATGCCAAAAATCCGCCGGTCCACCAGTTACTTCTCCTTAGTTGTTTTCAGCGTCGTGTTGCTGTGGTGCAAGTTGTTCGGCCACTTGGGCGTCAGTCAGGCGTCTGAAGGCTCGGTGCGCGCCACGGACGTGTGTGGCGCTGCGGTCCAGGACAGCCACTTCCAGAAGGGGTGCGTCCAGGTGCGCGGCGACAGGCGTTCCCGCGATGGCCATATCTTTGCGTGGCTCCTCCAATGCGGACACTGCCCACCGCAGAGCCTGGCCAAGGCTGGCTCCGGAAGTCCACAGTCTTTCCAGCACAGCCTGCACCAGATCGGCTTTTCCGCCCATCGCCAGGAATCCGGATTCGTCCGAAATGGAACCATCAAAGTTCAGGCGGAAGATGTGGTCTTGGTCTTGCTGCTCCCCCACCTCGGCAACAGCCAGCTCCACTTCGAACGGCTTTTGCTCAGCAGTAAACACGGTTCCAAGGCTTTGGGCGTAGACACTGGCCAATCCACGGGCTGTGACATCCGCCCTTGCATAGGAGTATCCGCGCACATCGGCATAGCGCACACCCGCCTGGCGAAGGCTTTCAAATTCGTTGTATTTGCCGACGGCAGCGAAGGCAATTCGATCATAAATCTCGCCTATTTTATGCAGCGTGGGCGAAGGGTTCTCGGCCACAAGGGCAATGCCGTCGACACAGCTGAGCACTACAACCGATTTCCCACGGGCGATGCCTTTTCGGGCGAAATCAGCCCGGTCCTTCATAACCTGCTCAGGGGAAACGTAAAATTGCTGTGCCATGCTAGGCCTCCCTGCGCTCAAGGGTTCGTCGCGTCACGATGGTTTCCACGACGGAGGCCAACGCCTCGGGGGCAATCCGGGTGGCGCCGTCGTGGGTCACCACATAGACAACGGGCCACAGCTGGCGCACCATATCCGGCCCGCCGGTGGCAGAGTCGTCGTCAGAGGCATCGATAAGCGCCTCGACGCCAACGGCAAGGGCTTCCTCGCTGGTAAGTTCCGGGCGCCAGAGTTTCTTTAGTGCACCGCGTGCGAAGACCGCACCTGAGCCGACGCTGTGGTGCTCAAGTTCCTCGTACCGCCCACCCGTGACGTCGTAGGAAAACAACCTGCCGGCAGCTTCACCCGGCTCAATTCCGGCAAACAATGGCACTACTGAGAGTCCCTGCAGGGCCATGGGGAGGTTGGCCCGGATCATGGCGCCGAGCCGGTTTGCCTTGCCTTCGAGGCTGAGGAGTGTTCCCTCGATTTTTTCGTAGTGCTCAAGTTCCACCTGGAAAAGGCGCACAATATCGATGGCAAGTCCGGCGGTTCCGGCAATGCCCAGCACGGAGTATCGATCCGCAGGAAAGACCTTTTCTATGTGCCGGTTGGCGATCATGGAGCCCATGGTGGCGCGCCTGTCCCCCGCCATCAGCACGCCGCCTGCAAAGGTCAGCGCCACGATAGTGGTGCCGTGCGGCGTGGCGGGCATGATCCCGGCCGGAAGATTCTGGGCGAAAGGCAACAGCCCAGGATGGCTGCGGCTCACGTGGTCAAAGAACGACGACGAGCCCGCGGCTTCCGGCGCCGGAAAGTCATTCCCGTTGGCCACCATGGCGGCCTACTGTCCGCCCTTTTGAACGAAACCGCGGACGAATTCCTCCGCATTGACTTCCAAAACGCCGTCAATTTCATCCAACAGATCGTCAACTCCGGAGGTGGAGGCCTGCGCTGACGCAGGGGTGGGAGCCGGCAGAGGCAGCTCTTCGACGTGCTCTTCTTCGGGGCGAGAGGAAACGTTTTTCTGTTCCTGTGAAGCCATGATGCATCCTTCCAATGTGGTTCCTAGATACCTGCAGCGGTATCTGCTCCCATCCTGCCACGGACGCGGCACGATTGTGCGCTGGGCACGGCAATCAGCTGCGCAACCGTAATGGAGTCCGTATCCAGCTACCTAGTGAACCGGGGCCGGACCAGCCAACAAGTGTTTCAGGAAGTCCTGCAGATCGCTGCTCTGATCAAAGAGCCGGGCAGTTAAATCAGCCGTTCCGCGGAGGGGCTCCTTGGTGGAAACCCGCTGCAACCGGCGAAGCTCCGGGAGCTCAAAAATCACCGAGTCCCAGCTGGCCCCCACCACGTTGGCGCCGAATTGCTGGATGCACCGACCCCGGAAATATGCGCGGGTGTCCGCCGGCGGCTGTTGGACCGCGGCCGCAATGGATTCGTCACTAACAACGCGTTGCATGCGTCCGTGCTGCAACAGCTTGTAGTACAGCCCCTTTTCGGGTCGGATGTCAGACCACTGCAGATCGATCAGGCCAAGTCGCGGGTCGTTCCAGGCCATCGAATCCCTGGTCCGGTACTGCTGGAGCAGGTTCAGTTTTGCCACCCATTCCAATTGGTTGGCAAGGCTCATGGGATCGCTGCCAAGCGCCGTGAGAACTTCTTCCCATTTCGCCAGCAGCGGTGCGGTGTGTCCGTCTCCTGTTTCAGCATGACTTGATCCATTGGCCGCAGAATGGGCCTGAGCCGCCTCAAGATAAAGCCACTGAACATCAAGGGCACTGACGAACGTTCCATCGGCCAACAGGTGCTTTTCCTGCAATTGCCAGTCATGGCTGATGTTGCGCAAGGTAGCCACGGGGTCCGCAAATTCCAGTGACGGGGCGGCACCCTGTTCGATCATGTCCAACACCAGCGCCGTGGTGCCGAACTTGAGGTAATTCGAGACCTGCGCCAGATTCGCGTCACCGATGATCACATGGAGGCGGCGGTACTTGTCCGCCACCGCGTGGGGCTCGTCGCGGGTATTGATAATGGGACGGCGAATGGTGGTTTCCAGGCCAACCTCGGCCTCGAAGAAGTCGGCACGCTGGCTGATCTGAAAGCCAATGCCGGAGCCATCCTGGCCGATCCCAACCCTGCCGGCGCCACACATGACGGCACGCGTGACAAAGAACGGCGTCAGCCCGGCCACAATGGTGGGAAAGGGCACGGAGCGCGGCATGAGGTAATTCTCGTGGCTGCCGTAGGACACCGCTTTGTTGTCGGTGTTGTTTTTGTAGAGGTTGATCTCCGGCACTCCCGGCGTTGCGGCGATACGCCGCACAGCAGCCAGGGCCACAAGATCTCCGGCGGCGTCCCAGCGGACGGCATCGAGTGGATTGGTCACCTCGGGAGAGGAGTATTCAGGATGTGCGTGGTCGACGTAGAGACGTGCGCCGTTGCCCAACACCATGTTCATCATGAGCGGGATCGATGCATCACCGCTCTCGCCGCCTTCAAGGGCAATCTGCGCGGCCGTCAGTTCAGTGTCTGTCAGCTGACTTGGGTCGGCGGACGTCCGGGGCATGGACCAGCCGCGGGCGTCCGCCAACGGATCCTCATCCGTGTAATCCCAGCGGGTCTCCCCGCCGGCCGCGGCGCGATGATTGGTCTCGCGTGAGTAGGCGTTGACGACCTGGGTGGAGAGCCAGGTTGCGTTGAATGAGGCCGCTCCGGGCGCGTGGATGCCGTATTCGGTCTCGGCGCCCATGACCCGCACAACACTCATAGGTACTGTCCCGTGTTGGGCAGCGTCTCCAAGGTCTTACCGGGAACTTGCCCTTGCTTGCTTTGCACGATGGTGCGGATATAGGTGATGCGTTCACCCTTCTTACCCGAGATCCTTGCCCAGTCGTCTGGATTGGTGGTGTTGGGCATATCTTCATGCTCACGGAATTCATCCACCACGGCGCGGAGCATGTGTTCGATCCTGATGCCCTTTTCACCGCTCGTCAACAGATCCTTGATGGCGTATTTCTTGGCGCGGTCCACCACGTTTTGAATTACGGCACCGGAGTTGAAGTCCTTGAAATACAGCATCTCGGTGTCGCCATTGGCGTACGTCACCTCAAGGTATTCATTGGATTTGTCTGTTGCATACATGGCCTCAACGGTGCGTTGGATCATGGCATCAACAGTTTCCTGCAGGCTTCCGTGGTTGGCCGCCACATCATCGGCGTGGAACGGCAGGGTTGTGGTCACGTACTTGGTAAAGATGTCAGCGGCGGCTTCTACGTCCGGGCGCTGAATCTTGACCTTGACGTCCAGCCGGCCCGGACGCAGGATGGCCGGATCGATCATGTCCTCACGGTTGGAGGCGCCAATGACAATAACGTTGTCAAGACGCTCGACGCCGTCAATCTCACTGAGGAGCTGGGGAACGATCGTGGTTTCAACATCCGAAGAGACACCGGTTCCGCGTGTGCGGAACAGCGAATCCATCTCGTCAAAGAAGACCACCACGGCGCTGCCATCGGACGCTTTCTCCCGTGCGCGGCTGAAGATCAACCGGATCTGGCGTTCGGTTTCACCCACGTACTTATCCAGGAGCTCCGGGCCCTTGATGTTTAGAAAGTAGCTCTTCTGATCCTTGACTCCGGACCGTTCCGCTGCACGCTTGGCCAGGGAATTTGCAACAGCCTTGGCGATCAGCGTTTTACCGCAGCCGGGAGGGCCGTATAGCAGAATGCCCTTGGGCGGCTTCAAACCATGTTCGCGGTACAGATCCGGATGCAGGAAGGGAAGTTCAACCGCGTCGCGGATCTGTTCAATTTGCGAGGCCAATCCGCCGATATCCGAGTAGGAGATATCGGGAACCTCTTCAAGAATCAGGTTCTCCACCTCTGAGCGAGGAATCTTCTCCAGGGCATAGCCGGTGCGTCCGTCGATGCTTAGGGCGTCCCCCACTTTCACGGACCCACCCTGCAGCACGGCTGCGAGGCGGACAACCCGTTCCTCATCGGCCCTGCCAGTGACAAGTACCCGCTTGGTGCCCAGCAGTTCCTTCACCGTCACCAACTCACCGACCTGCTCAATCCCCAGTGCGGCGATGATGGTGAAAGATTCGTTCAGCAGAACTTCTTGGCCAACGCCGAGATCATTCATGCGCAGCAGAGGGCTCAGCCCTACCCGCATCTTGCGTCCGGACGCGTAGATGTCCACGCTCTCGTGGGCCACGGCGGTGCTGGTACCGGAGATCGCCCTTGCCGGGTTGAGCGCAAGGATGGTTCCGAAGCTGTAGGGGGGTTCGCCGTCGTTCTCTAGGGCTGAACGCAGCTTCATGATCTCGCTCTTGGCCGTCTCCAGCATGGCCACAAGCTTGGAGTTGTTCTGCGTGGCTGAGGCCAGCTGGCGGTCCAGATTGCGTGACTTGTCACGCAGGACGTTGAGCTGACGTTCGAGAACCGCCTGCTGGCCGGGGCCCGTCGTATAGCGGGCCCCGGCAGTACCGGCTACGGGAGCTCCCTGAGGAGGCGAGACGCCGTCGTCAGGGTGTTCCGGGGTGGAGTGCGTTGAGTCGTTCATGACCTTGTGTCCTTCCGCAGCCGTGGCTTGCCGGTACTGCCGATCTTAGTGCTATTGGTCGCTGATGCCGTCGTGGCGGGCTTCGGTTTCCTCTGACTGCTCCTGGTTGCGCTTGGTTTGCACGGTGGAGGAGGCATCCCGCGCGGCGCGGCGCAGCTTCTTATCAGAAACCGAGCGCTCACCGACGGCTGCCGGTGTCCACGCATCAAGGTCCTCCTGGGCAAAGTCCGTCTTGGAGGCGCGGCGCTTTGGCGTCATTCCTGTGACACCATCGGCCAGGCGCCGGGTCACCATGAGGAAACCGGTGTGGGCAACCATGCGGTGGTCGGGGCGAACGGCAAGGCCCTCGAGGTGCCAGCCACGCACCATGGATTCCCAAGCATCAGGTTCCGTGAATCGGCCGTCGGCGCGAATGGCCTCGGCCGTGCGGGAGAGCTGGGTGACGGTGGCAACGTAGTTGATCCACACGCCGCCGGGGGCCAACACTGTTGCAACGGCGTCGAGGCACTCCCAGGGAGCAAGCATGTCAAGAACAACGCGGTCAATGCTGCCGGGTTCCTCCTGCGCAACGACCTCATCCTGAAAATCGCCAAGCGAAATCTTCCAGGCCGGGTGCGGTCCGCCAAAAATGGTCTCAACGTTGCCGCGGGCAATGTCGGCAAATTCTTGACGACGCTCGAAGGAGTGGAGGTAACCGTTATCGCCAACGGCGCGCAAGAGCGAGATCGAGAGAGCACCGGAACCAACACCGGCTTCGACAACGCGGGCACCGGGGTAGATATCTCCCATGGTGATGATCTGTCCGGCATCCTTGGGGTACACAACGGCGGCACCGCGGGGCATGGAGAGGACGAAGTCTGACAGCAGCGGCCGCAGGGCCTGGTATTGCTGGCCAACATTGCTCTCCACCATGGAACCCTCGGGTTCACCAATCAGCAGGTCATGGTTCAAGAAGCCCTTGTGCGTGTGGTAGGCCGTGCCGGGTGTCAAGGTAATCGTGTTCATACGGCCGCGCTCGTCGGTGAGCTGTACGCGCTCCCCCGACCTGAAGGGCCCGCGGCGTGCTGTTGCGCCGTGAGGAGAGGCCGCGTTGGCTGGTGATGCGGGTGTGGCAGCGCCGGCGGTGTTGGCGGCTGCGGAATCCTGGTGATTCATGGTCGATCCTGTCGTTTTGGTACTCAAAAATTATGGTGTGCGGCCTGTGTGTCCGGGGCGGTAGGCGCTGGCCGTGGTGGTTCGTGCTGTGTGGTCCCCGTAAGAATTAATCGCCCGTCAATGAAGTGGCTTGCCGGTGATGGCCGCAACAACCTTGGCCTGGCTCAGCAGCCCGGTGACCTTCCCATCAAGGTTGATCACCGCATATTCGTTGTCGGGAAGCTGGGCCAGATACTGAACAAGTTCGGCCCCGGCCGCAACGTCGGGGACGTATGCTCCCTGCGACAACGACCTCGCCACTGCCGTGGAGGGCGTGGTGGCAGCAGCCTCTGGGGGAACGTGCGCCAGTGCGTATTCATCGACGACGGCGGCCGGCCGGCCGTCAGCGCCGAAGAGCACTATCGGTTCGCTCGGGTATTCGCCGCGCAATGTCCACAGCTGGGCAACGGTGCACTGGTTCGAGGCGCTCACGGCTGGCGTAGCGAGGGCACCGGCAGAAATCTCCGGCAGGCGCAGTCGGATCCCGGCTCCCTTGATGGATGCGGTGGCCCCCATCCAGAGGAAACCGGCCAGCAGGATCACAATGAAGGACGTGGTCAGATCTGGTTGCGAGCCCCTCAGGTAGGGCCCGCCCAGCGCCACCGCAAGGATGACCACAACAATGACTCGGCCGGCCCAGCCAGCAGCCACCGTGCCCTTTTCCTGACTGCCGGTTGCTTTCCAGACAATGGATTCAACGAGTCGACCACCATCAAGCGGCAGCCCGGGCAGCACATTGAAGAAGCCAATGAGCAGGTTGGCCCAGATGAAGATGTTCGTCAGCAAGATGGCAATCGCCATGCTCAAGGAAACCGGGCCAGATGCGGTGTCCGGAAGTCCGAGTTGACCGAGCCAGCCAAGTCCGGCCAGAACAAAGTTAGCCATGGGGCCGGCGAACGCCACCACAAGAGCCTTGCCGGGGGTTGCTTTGCTGAAATCGAATTCGGTGTGGCCACCCCACAAATTCAGGACGATCTTGTGCGTGGGCCAGCCGTACATCTTTGCGGCCACGGCATGTGCCAGTTCATGGATGAGCACCGAAAAAAGCAGCAGGAGCGCGTAAGCGAAAGCCACGGCATATGAACCAGCCCCAAGTGCCGGGTAAATGTTCCGCAGTTGAGGTCCGAAGATAAGAACGGTGATGGCTGCAATGAAAAACCAGGAATTCGCCAAGATGATTGGCGTTCCCCGCACCGAACCTAGAACAAGTCCTTCGCGGCGCGTCTTGGCCGCATGCGTGGGACCGCTCACAAAGCAACTCCGGCAGGACTGGAGTGAGCAGCGATAACCCTGGTGACGTCGTCGTACGTTTTCCCGGCAAGCGTGTGCCAGGTGGTCCGTCGCGAATCCTCGGCCAGCTCGACGGCATTGGGAATGGCGATCGTGGCCACTCCGGAAGCCACCGCGGAGGCTACACCGGGAACAGAATCCTCCATCGCCGCGCAATGGGCAGCGGTGATGGTCGGATCGGTCTCTCGGAGACGTTCAATCGCTGTGAGGTATGGCTCGGGGTGGGGTTTACCGTTCGTCACTTCATCGCCGGTGACGAGAAATTCAAAGTACTCAGCATCGAGGGCGTTGACAACTTCGGTGGCCAGGGTGCGTTCACTCATGGTGACCAAGGCGCAGCGTACACCCCGCCCATGCAGCTCGGAGAGCAGTTCACGCGCTCCCGGTCGCCACGGGATTTCCTTGCGAATGCCAGCGATGACTTCACCGGACAGGTGGTCAATGACCTCCCGAATCGACAAGTTCACGCCGGCATCTTGAAGAACCTTCGCCGAATTTTCCAGGGCGCTACCCACCAGGGTGTGGGCCATTTCTTCGTCCCAATGGCCGCCGTGGGCGGTGACAAGGGCGATCTCGGCGGCAATCCAATAGGGCTCGGTGTCCACCAAGGTCCCATCCATGTCCCACAGGACGGCCTTGAGGACGGGTGTAGTCGTAGTCGCAGGGTTCACGGCGGCGGCAGAGGGAGCAAACATGCATCCAGTCTACGTGGAGTGAACGGCGGAACTGTTTACCAGCGCGTGCGAGCGTGGTGCATAGTGCCACGCGTGCCAACTCGCCGTAGGCTGGAAGTGTGAGCAGAATCAAGAATGGGGAACCGGACCACAACGGATGGTTGTTGCAACCAGCGCCCGGCGAAGACCGAGTGACAGTCATGCTGGCCGCCTTCGAGGGGTGGAACGACGCCGGCGAGGCTTCCAGCCAGGCGCTGAAATACCTACACAGGTTGTGGAACGCCAAGCGGGTTGGCGTGATCGAGCCGGACGAATATTATGACTTCCAGTTCACCCGGCCCGAGGTTCGACTCACGTCAACGGGTGGCCGCAAGATCAAATGGCCGGTGACAAAAATTGCCAAGGCCGCCATTCCCGGGACCAATATAGATGTGGTCCTGGTCCACGGTATTGAGCCGTCCTATCGCTGGCGTGCCTACACCGCCGAGATCCTGGCCAAGGCGGCGGCGCACAATGTCAGTCACGTGGTTCTGCTCGGATCACTCCTAGCTGATGTCCCCCACTCCCGTCCGTTGCCGGTCACGGCAACGTGCGACGACGACGCTCTCGCGGAACGCCTTGACCTCGAGGCCTCCTCATATGAGGGCCCCATCGGCATAGTCGGGGTATTGAATGAGGTGGCCCTGCTGGCTGGACTGCCCACCATTTCTCTGTGGGCCGCCGTTCCCCACTATGTTGCACAGGCACCCTCCCCCAAAGCGGAGCTTGCGCTGCTCAACCGCATCGAGGATTACCTTCACGTGCCGCTCTCCACCGATGAGATGGCCGACGACGCGCAGGCTTGGGAACGCGGTGTGAACGATCTCGCCGAAGGCGACCCCGAAATTGCCGCTTACGTCAAGCAACTCGAAGAAGCCAAGGACACGGCTGAACTCCCCGAGGCAACCGGTGAATCCATAGCCACCGAGTTTGAGCGATACCTGCGCCGCCGGGGTCACGAAAAGCCGTAATATTCACGAGCCCCAATGTGGAGCCGCTAGCGGTTCTCAACATTGGGGCTTTCGTGCACGTTTGGCTCAGCGAGCTGCTTCGCCTCTTGCTAGAGCTCGATGCCCAGCAACGCCTCAACTGCGTCGGACACCAGATCGGAATCCCGCGCAGAAACTTGCTCCGGAACGCCATCCACCACCGCGACAGGAACGGTGATTGACGCAGCGGCTGCCGCGGTTAGCGACGCAGTGGCCCAAGCGTCAATGGCGGCTAGGGCGCGCGGTGCGTCCAGATCCTGGGAGAGTGCCGATCGCAGTTCCGAGAGCAGCGGCTTAGCCGAACCTTCGGGGGCAACGTGTCGGGCCTTGCGCCAACGCTCCAAGCGGTATTCGGAGTCATCCAACAATTCCTGGGTCCAAAACCAGTCGCTACGGTAGTGCTGGGCGAGAATGGCCAACCGGATGGCGGCCGGTTCAACCCCTGATGCACGGAGCTTGGAAACCAAAACCAGGTTGCCGCGGGACTTGCTCATCTTTTCGCCGTCGAGACCAACCATGCCGGTGTGGGTGTAGTGACGTGCCATGGTGGTGTCTTCCAAGGCAAACGCGTGGCCGGCACCCATTTCGTGGTGCGGGAACACCAGGTCACTGCCACCACCTTGGACCGTGAACGGCTTCGGCAGGAAACGCTGGGCGATGACCGTGCATTCGATGTGCCAGCCGGGGCGGCCTTCGCCAAGGGAGGCGCCTTCCCAAGACGGCTCACCATCGCGGGCAACTCGCCAGAGCAGGGCATCAAGAGGGTGGCGCTTGCCGCCACGTTCGGGATCTCCGCCTCGTTCGGCGAAGACAGGAATCATTTGTTCCTGGGTAAGGCCGGAGATTTGTCCCAGCCACCAAGGTGAGTCCGGGCCGCTGACCTTGGCAGCAGCCGAGGCCGCCTCAACGGAGAAGTAAATGTCGCCGTCGGGCTCTCCGTTGCTTCCGGCCACGGGGTAGGCAAGGCCTGCCGCAACGAGCTTCTCAACTTCGGGCACGATCCAGCTGATTGATTCAACGGCACCAATGTAGTGTTCCGGAGCCAGAACGTTCAACGCTTCCATGTCGGCGTGGAAGAGCTCGGTTTGGGAGATGGCCAACTCACGCCAGTCCACGCTGTCGCGGATTGCGCGCTCGAGCAGGGGGTCATCGATGTCTGTGACATTTTGCACATAACTAACGGTGCGGTTCTGATCACGCCACGCCCGGTTGAGGAGGTCGAAGGCTACATAGGTAGCCGCGTGACCCATGTGCGTGGCGTCGTAGGGGGTTATGCCGCAAACGTAGAGGCTGGCCGGTTCTGTCTCCGGCAATAGAACCACGCGCTGGGCGGTGGTTTCATGCAGATGGATGGCCGGCATAACGCCTGGCAGCTGAGGGAGGGCGTGGGACTTCCAAGTTTTCACAGAGCTAAGCCTAACGGGCGAGGAGCCACAAGCGAGAAAAGCGAGCTTGGGGAGGCGGGTGGGCGCTAACGGACGAGGGACCCGGAATGCGCGAAGCGTGTTCCGGGTCCCTCGAGGCGGTAGCAAGTATTAGGGCGTGATGACGTTCGTACCCAGGAGGATAAAGAGCAGCAGACCCAGGCCAATGCGGTACCAGACGAAGGGCCTAAAGCTCTTGGTGGAGATGAACTTCAGGAACCAGCCGATGATCAGGTAACCGACCACGAACGCGATCACGGTGGCCAGGGCAGTTTCGCCAATACCAAAGTGACTCTCGGCACTCTCGTGCTTGGCGAAAATCTTGTAGAGCTCATAGAAACCACTACCGAAGACGGCGGGTATGGCAAGCAGGAATGAGTATCTGGCGGCAGATTCACGGGTGTACCCCATGAGCAGTCCAGCCGTGATGGTGCCTCCCGAGCGCGAAACGCCGGGGATCAAAGCCAGAGCCTGGGCGAATCCAAAGATGATCCCGTGCTTGAGCGAAAGATCCTTGATATCCCGCTTCTGGCTCGCCACCGTGTCGGCAACAGCAAGAATCAGGCCAAAGACAATTAATGTTGTCGCGACGAGCCACAGATTGCGCAAGGTGGATTCAATATGACTTTGGAACACCACGCCCAGGATCGCGATGGGCAGGCTACCCAAGATCACCAGCCATCCCATGCGTGCATCCGGGTCGCTGCGCGGCACCCGGCCACGCAGGGAGCCCCACCACGCCTTGATGATGCGGATAATGTCACGCCAGAAAAAAACCAACACGGCCGTCTCGGTGCCTAGCTGGCTTACGGCAGTAAAAGCCGCTCCCGGATCGGCGCCTGAAGGCAGGAATTTGCCGACGACAAAGAGGTGGGCGCTTGAGGAAATCGGGAGGAATTCTGTCAGGCCCTGGACAAGGCCTAGGAAGGCTGCTTCAAACCAGTTCACGCGTTTCAGCCTAAAGCATCTCGGGGCGTGCAGCCGCCAGCGGCGCTCTTGACGCGCGTTCCGAGGTGTAAGTCACCGTAAGCTAGCAGGTATGGAACAACGATTCATGGGCACCAGCGGGTTACGCGTCTCAGCGCTAACTCTGGGCACAATGACCTGGGGCAATGAGACGGACGCCGAGACGGCGAGGGCGCAACTGCGTGATTTTGTAGACGCTGGCGGAACAACACTGGACACTGCGGTGAGCTATGTTGAGGGCCGCAGCGAAGCCATTCTTGGCGAGTTGCTCGGCGATGTGGTGCCGCGCAGCGATGTGGTGTTGGTCTCCAAAGCAGGCATTAGCCACCGACACGGCAAACGCATGGTGGACACCTCCCGCCGGTCCATGCTGGCTGGGCTGGACGCATCGCTGGCGAGGCTCGGAACAGATCATTTGGACCTGTGGCTAGCCAATATTTGGGACGAGAACGTGCCGCTCGAGGAGACCCTCGGAGCCTTGGAACACGCCGTCACCAGTGGACGCGTCCGGTATGTGGGCGTGTCCAACTACAACGGCTGGCAGTTGGCCAGGGCGGCTTCGCTGTGCGATGCCCCGATCGTGGCCAACCAAGTTGAATATTCCCTCGTGGCCCGAAACGTGGAGCACGAACTGGTTCCGGCGGCCGAACACGTGGGTGCAGGACTGATGTGTTGGGCACCCTTGGGGCGAGGGGTCTTGACCGGTAAATACCGCGGGCAAATTCCGGCCGATTCGCGCGGTGCCAGCGCCACAATGGGCAGCTATGTGGAGAAATACTTGCAGGGTCGTCCGGCCCGCATTACCGAAGCCCTCATCACCGCCGCCAAGGGGTTGGGGCGTACCCCCCTAGATGTCGCGTTAAGCTGGCTCCTTGAGCACCAGGGAGTATCCGGAGCGATCGTCGGGCCGCGAACCCAGGAGCAGCTGAAGGATATCCTCAGCTCCTCCTTGGCGCCCTTGCCCGAACAAATCGTGACAGTGCTCAGCGAGGTTTCCCGCGTCAAGACAAACTGAGCTGCATTAGTCAGGCACGGCATCCGTGGAACTGTATCCATGGAGCCGAAAAACACGTCAGGCCCTCAATGAGGGCCTGACGTGCTTAATGGACGTGTTGAAGGTCTCTACTGCTCGTTGACGTTTTCCGATTCCAATTCCGCATCTTCATCGTCGCCTTCTTCGTCATCTTCGTCAAAGTCTTCTCCGTCTTCTCCGTAGATGACCAGTGGCGTCACCTCATCAAAGGCGTCAAACAAGGCTTCCTCATACGCTTCGAAGGCATCAATAATGCCCAAAAAGGTGGCTTCTACGATGGGATCTTCTTCCCCCCGACGCGCGGAGGCGGCCACGAGGTGTTCTTCTAAGGCTGTGGTCAAGGCACTCAGTGCTGCGCGGGGATCGATGCTCATGCGATTGACGGTACCAGTGTGTGTGCGAACTTGAAAGTCCTTTTATGGCGCAGGCACATTGAGCGGCCAGCACGCGGTAGCTTAGGTTAAGCACACACGCTTCACAGGCCATCAGCAGAAGGGACCGTCAATGCGAGAAACGTTGAAACCGGCAGCTTCCGGTCGCGGCGCACCCATCAGGGCGTTCGAGTATCTGTTGATCACGGTCGGCCCCGGCGAGTCCGTGCCGGTGGCCTACCAGCGACTTCGGGAACATGCCGAATACGGCAAGTGGGAACTCGAACGCAGCACCCTGTACATGGGTGGCGAGCGTAAGTACCTCATGCGGCGAAAGGTACTTCGCGTGGAGCGGACGCTGGACATTTATTAGTCCTCCGTGTCTAGCTCCGCCCAACGCCTCACTAGGGCTCAATCGGCCCCAGCCATGCGGTGGCAATGGTCGAATGCGCCGACTCGTCGTCAGAGGGATGGAACATTCCCGCGAGGACGTCCCGGTACAGCCTGCCCAGCTCACTGCCGGCAAAGTAGCTCCCGCCGCCGCTGACTCGAATCATGAGATCAACCACCGTCCGGGCCGTCTCGGTGGCACGAACTTTCAGCCCCACCAGCTTGGGGAACCACTGCCCGCCATGGTCGGCCATCTTGTCCACGTCCCGGGCTAGGGACTCCAGCTGCGGATAGAGTCCGTCCATGGCCAGCGCAGCATCGGCAATGCGCCAACGGATGTCCGGATCCTGCGCATAACTCTGGCCAGTTTTCTTGGACATCCGCTTGTGAACAGTGGCAACACCTATCTGCAGCGCACGCTCCCCCAGCCCCGTGTACACGGCCGCCAGAAGTGTTTCAAAACACGCAAAGATGGCGAAAATCAACGGATCGGAGTTTGGCCCCACCGGCAACTTTCGAAAAACGCGATTGGCCGGTGCCACTGCACCGTTCAAAATTGTTGTGTTCGACTGGCTGGCCCGCATGCCCAGCG
>JBKKBD010000057.1:0-12118 GCA_046714315.1 Specibacter sp. | reverse complement strand
CACCACCCTACCGGCCTAAGCTGGATGGATCCTTGGCCGCGCCGGGCCCCGCGCCGGGCCCCGCGGCGGGTTGTCCACAGGGGCTGCTATCCACATATTGAGCGCCATTGTCATATTGGGCTTGGATCCGCCGCAGCCGGTCTACTCTGGACGTTATGACGTACCAGCCTTCCGCGCACCCCGACCAACTCAGCCCCGACACACTGGTGGTAGCCGCAGGGAGGCCGGCGCGCGAGCACGACGCCCCCGTGAACCCGCCGATCGTTCTCTCCTCCACTTACGTTGGCACTGGCACGGTCGTGGATGGGGACCGGGCCTATGGGCGCTACTCCAATCCCACCTGGGATCCGTTGGAAGAGGCGTTGTCCCAGTTGGAAGGCGCAAAGCTTCCGGGGTTGATCTTCAGCTCCGGCCTGGCCGCAGTTTCCGCGGCACTGTCCTTGATTCCGGCTGGCGGAGTGCTCGTCATGCCCATCCACTCGTACCAGGGTGCGCTGGTCATGGCTCAGGAGCTGGAGGCCAAGGGGCTGTTCACGCTGCGGACCGTTGACATCGCCAACAATGATGAGGTCATTGCCGCGCTTACTGGTGCGGGGGAGAAGGCTGCGGACATGCTGTGGCTGGAGAGCCCTACCAACCCCATGCTGGAGGTAGCCGACATTCACGTCCTGTGCCGCTCCGCCCAGGCAGTCGGCGCCGTGGTTGTCACCGACAACACCTTCTCCACGCCGCTGGTGCAAAAGCCCCTCGATCTTGGCTCGGACATTGTGTTGCACTCGGTCACCAAGTACCTGTCCGGGCATTCCGATGTCATCATGGGCGCGCTCGTGACCTCCAACCCGGATCTTCGCAACGCGCTGCTGCATCACCGCTCCATCCACGGCGCCATCGCCGGACCCTTCGAAGCCTGGCTGGCCCTGCGCGGATTGCGCACCCTTGCCTTGCGGGTTGAGCGCTCGCAGGCCAGTGCCCTCGAGTTGGCCACCCGCTTGGACGCGCACGACGGCGTGAGCCGGGTTTTGTTCCCCGGCTTACCTTCGGATCCGGGTCACCTCAGGGCCAAGGCACAGATGACCGGTTTTGGTTCGGTTCTGTGCATCGAAGTTGCCGGCGGTGAGGAAGCTGCCGAGGCATTGGTTGAGGAGCTGCAACTGTGGACCCCGGCCACCTCACTGGGCGGTGTGGAATCACTGATCGAACGCCGTCGTCGCCATGCGAACGAGCCCATTTCCGTTCCGGCGAATCTGCTGCGCTTGAGCGTTGGTATTGAAAACGTTGAAGATCTCTGGGTTGATCTGGAGCAGGCACTGGCCAAGGTGGCACCCGCCGGGTAGTCACTTCCATCGGCCACGGTGCCCTGTAAGCTTGATGTGTGCTCACTTTATTGAACTTTGTAGAGTTTTTCGTTCTGGTTGCCCTTGGCCTCGTGGCGTTGGGCATTCAGGTGTGGGCCCTGATCGATTGCCTGCGCACCTCGGCCAGTGACTTTGAACGCGTGTACAAGCGGACCAAGACGTTTTGGATGGCACTGACCGGCGGTGCCGTATTCTTCGGCTTCCTGTACATCATTGGGCCGCTCATGACCCTGACGGTCCCCTCGATTGGCATGGGCCTGATCTTGAGCCTTGCCGGCGTTACGGCAGCCGGAGTTTACCTGGCCGATGTTCGCCCGGTACTGGTTGAGGTCCGTGGCCGTGGCAAGGGCCAGCAAAACCGCGGCTCCTCCTGGTAAGCGCGCTCTTGGCCAGCTCGGGCTAGGCCCAGCCCGGCCTAGTCACACCCGGACTGGAAACAGCACAGCTAGATCACAGCACGTGAGTGGCGGTTCCTGTCACCGTGATGCCGCCTTCGGCAGGGATGCTGACATGCAGAATGCACGGCCGTCCTACGTGCTGCCCCTGGCGAATGACCAATGTTGAGGGCGTTTGTACGGCCTTGATGGTGCGGAGGTAGGCGCCGGTTGATGCTGCGGCAGACCCCGTCGCCGGGTCTTCCTTAATGTCACCCACGGGGAACAGGTTCCTGGCCTCAAGCTCCATGGGCTCGGTGGAAGCCACCCAAAGCACGGTAACGGTGCCGGCCCAACCCTGTTCATCCATCAGCGTCCGCAGTTCTGGCGCATCAAAGTCAAAGCCGTCAAAGGCTGTCTTCTCGTGCACAACGATCACCGGATGCGTGTTGCCCGCAAAAGTCAGCTTGGCTGGATAATCCGGGTGTAGCTGGTTTGCATTGAGCGAAAGAAGGGCCAGCAAACGCTCAAGTACTGTCGGCGAGATCTCGGTGACTGCCGGCTCGACACTCGTGAATGAGGCCATCATGCCCTGCGCGGATTCGGTGGTTTCCAGAACTATCTCACCGGCGGACGTTTCAAGGGAGAATGCGCCGGGACCATACTTTTCGGCAAGGGCCACTGCCGTTGCCACCGTCGCGTGGCCGCAAAAGGGGACCTCGGCGCCGGGGGGAGAAGTAACGGATCCGAGCGCCTCGGTTGGCGTCAAGGGCGGTGGTGACAAAAGCGGTCTCGGAGTAGCCAAGTTCTCGAGCCGTTCGAAGCATTTGCTGATCGCTGAGCCCGGAAGCCTCTAGGACCACTCCGGCCATATTGCCGCCGCCGGGGCCATCGGCAAACGCTGCAAGGTGGAGAACTTCGGGAAAAGTCGTATCTGTCATGATGTGCTCCGTTTATCGCTCAGCTGTCGAAAATATCTAAACAGTTTCGCCGATCGGAACGTCAGGATCAACGGCCGTCCAAGCTACGGTCAACTCGCCCAAACGCCAACGGGAGGGTGCGCGCACAACCGGCCATCCGTCGTCGTACATGGCCTTGCACATGCGCAACCAGCGCTGACGGTAGCCGAAAGGTGCCAGCGGGGCGCCGGCGAGCCAGTGTTTATCCAGGGCTTGCAGGAATCCGTGGATTCGCTCGCCCGGCATGTTGTGGTGAATGAGCGCCTTGGGCAGCCGTTCGGCGACGTCCGAGGGCAGCTCGAAGCCGCCAAAACGCATGGAAAGTGTCAGGGATTGCGGGCCGTCAACTCCGAGGGCAACCCATGTGGTGCGGCGGCCGATCTCATCGCACGTGCCGTCAACGAAAATGCCCTGGGGTGTCAGGCGGGAGCACACCGTGGCCCAGATGAGGCGGACATCGGCCTCGTCATACTGGCGCAGAACGTTGAAGGCACGCACCATGGTGGCGTTGCCGGGAACAGGAATTTCAAAGCCGCCAACCCGGAAGTCAAGGCCCTCGTGTTCCAGGTGTTTGGCGATGCGGACACGTTCGGGTTCAATCTCGATGCCGGTTACGTGGGCGCTGGGGCAAACGGCATGGATGCGCGAATACAGCTCGACGGCGGTGGCCGGGGAGCCGCCGTAGCCAAGGTCAACCACCAGCGGGTTTGTCTCCGTGGAGAGCCGCCAAGCCTGCGGGCCAGCCAACCAGCGGTCAACACGCCGTAGCCGGTTGGGGTTGGTGGTGCCGCGGGTGACATTGCCAAATGGTTTGTTGCGTTGGCGTGCTGCCCGTGTCGCGGGGTCGCTGGAGGCACCCTTGACCCGCTGCGCACGTTGAACCACACATCAAGTTTAGGGGCGCCCGCACCAAATCCTGACAGTGGGTGGGCGCTGCTGTGAACTTATGCGCTGAACTCGCGGTGAGTTCCACGCATAGCTTCACGGCATGAGGGTGCGTCGTGAAGTAGCCCCGCCGCGTAGCAATTCGGGCCCTCCAGTGCTGCCCGGTAGGATGAAAGCATGACTTATACGCTGATTTTGCTACGCCATGGCCACAGTGAGTGGAACGCCAAGAACCTGTTCACCGGATGGGTGGATGTTGACCTGAACGAGCAGGGTCTCGCCGAGGCCGCCCGCGGTGGCGAGCTGCTGGTTGAGAACAACATTCTCCCCGACGTGCTGTACACCTCGCGCCTCAAGCGTGCCATCAACACCGCCAACATTGCGTTGGATAAGGCTGACCGCGGCTGGATCGACGTCAAGCGCGATTGGCGCCTGAACGAGCGCCACTACGGTGCATTGCAGGGCAAGGACAAAGCCCAGACGCTGGCCGAGTACGGCGAAGAGCAGTTCATGACCTGGCGCCGCAGCTACGACACCCCGCCGCCGCCCCTGTCCGATGACAGCGAGTTCTCCCAGGCCCACGATCCCCGCTACGCAGACTTGGGCGACGCCCTCCCGCGCACCGAGTGCCTCAAGGACGTCCTTGTCCGCCTGCTCCCGTACTGGGAATCAGACATCAAAGTTGACCTGAAGGCTGGCAAGACGGTTCTGGTTACTGCTCACGGCAACTCGCTGCGCGCCCTCGTCAAGCACCTTGACGGCATCTCCGACGAGGCCATTGCGTCTCTGAACATCCCCACGGGCATCCCGCTGGTGTACGAACTGGATGAGAACTTTGCCCCCATCACTCCCGGCGGCAAGTACCTGGACCCGGAAGCCGCAGCGGCGTCCATCCAGGCCGTTGCCAACCAGGGCAAGAAGTAACTAACGCCTAAGAGAGCCGCCGAGGGCCCCGCCGCGAGCTTGTGAGCGGTGGGAGGCGGTGAACGACAACTGCGGCGGGTCACCTTTGATGAAAAGGTGACCCGCCGCCGTCGTTCTTCACGCCCTCCCACCCGCGGAAGTGTGGCCCAATGAAAAATGAGCCCGATCCCACATTCTGAGCCCTGGATAACGGGCTCATTTGGTGGGATCGGGCTCATTTTTGCCGGAGCGGAAAACTAGCCGGCGAGGAAGTCTTCGGGCTGCCATTCGCCGGTGACAAGGTAGGAGACCTTGCGGGCAACGGAGACACCGTGGTCGCCAAAGCGCTCGAAGTAGCGGCTGGCCAGGGTTACATCCACTGTGGTGGCTGGGGTTTCGGTCCATTCCGGCGAAGCCATGGTGGTGAATACGCTCTTGTGGAGCTTGTTGATCTCGACCTTGGCCGTGGAAATGTCGGCCACGAGCTCCAAGTTACGGGACTCGAGCAGTTCGGTGACCTTGGTGGCAATGACCATGTCCTGGCGTGCCAACTCGGCGAACGTTTCCTGCAACTGTGCGGGGATGACGGTGTTCGGGAAGCGCAGGCGGGTCAGCTGGGCGATGTGCCGGGCCAAATCACCCATGCGCTCAAGCGAGGCGCTCATACGCAGTGAGCCCACGATCATGCGCAGATCGCTGGCAACAGGTCCCTGCAACGCCAAAACGTCGATGGCACGCTCGTCCAAGTCATTCTGCAGGAAGTCGATGCGGGCATCCGCGGCGATAACTTCCTGGGCCGTTTGTAGATCGGCCGCGGCAAAGGCTGTAGAGGCCTTGGTGACGGCTTCTCCAACCAGGACGGAAATCTCGATGAGTCCTTCGCCGATCTGGTGAAGTTCGGCCTGGAAAACTTTACGCACGCGTGTGTCCTTTCATGGGCAGGGCAAAAGGGGCCCTAACTACGTCTCAGCATGACATTCAAAGGTAAACGGTGCAGCACCTAAAGGTGAACGTTAGTTGAACGGGTGCCGCCAAGTGCTTGTTTTGCTCATTTTAGGGCGTATACAGCTTAGGCTGGTTGCGTGGATCCCTTGGTAGTTGGACTGATAGCCGGGCTCATTGGCCTAGCCATGGGCGTATTTGGCATGTTCGCATTCAGTCTCAGTGACCGCTCGCGCCGCCATACCGTGGAGATTACCGAGCCAACGTTGCCCGATGGTGCGGCCGAGGTTCTTTCCGTGGTGGGCAAGGCATACATCGTCATTGACACGGTCGACGGCGTGGTCCGCGCCAGCCCGGGTGCCTACGCTTACGGACTTGTTCGCGGGCACACCGTGGTCCATAGGGAGCTGCTTGAATTGGCCCACCGGGTACGCCGGGATGGCGTCATTGAAGAAAAAGACCTGATCCTGCCCCGTGGCGCCCTGCCGGCAGCCACCAATCCAGCCCATTCGCTGCCGGACAGTAACAATGAGGCTCACACGGTCCACGACTCCTCGAGTGCGCAGGGGGGGACCCCGGGTCAGGGCACCCTCGTGGTTCAAGTCCGCGTGGCGCCGCTGACGGAGGAGTACATCTTGCTCCTGGCGGATGACCGCACCGAGATCGCCCGCACCGAGGCGGTCCGCAACGACTTTGTTGCGAACGTTTCCCACGAGCTAAAGACCCCTGTTGGTGCCATTTCCCTGCTTGCCGAGGCACTCGAGTCCGCGCCGGAAGATCAGGCAACGGTGCGCCGCTTCGCTTCCCGCATGATGACCGAGTCTGCTCGCCTTGCGGCCCTTGTCCAGGACATCATTGAACTGTCGCGCCTGCAGGGCAAGGATGTTGCTCGCGTTGCCCTAGCGGTGGATATCAACGCCGTGATCGCCGAGGCCGTGGACAGGACGCGCTTGCCGGCCCAGAGCAAAAACATCACCCTGGCTGTCGGAGCCGCGCAGCCGGCCCTAGTTTATGGTGACCAGCCGCAGCTGGTGACGGCACTGCGCAACTTGATCGACAACGCTGTGCGCTACTCACCGGACAACACTCAGGTGGGAATCGGGCTGCAGGTGAGCGACGGCGTCGTCTCTGTCAGCATCTCGGATCAGGGTGATGGCCTCTCGCCGCAGGAGCAGGACCGAATCTTCGAACGCTTCTACCGCGTCGATGCCGCTCGCTCACGTCACACCGGCGGCACGGGCCTTGGCCTGAGTATCGTCAAGCATATTGTGAGCAACCACGGCGGTGAGGTGACACTGTGGTCGGCCCCGAAGATGGGTTCAACCTTCACCGTCCGGCTTCCCCAACTTTCCACTCCAACGTCCGACGGCGGAACTCACCACCGCGCCGACCGGCACCACGGCTTGATCTAAAGGAGCGCACCCAGCGTGAGCAGAATCTTGATTGTCGAAGACGAGGAGTCCATCAGCGACCCCCTGTCATTCCTTCTTGGCAAGGAAGGGTACGAGGTGCAGGTCGTGGACAACGGCCTTGATGCCCTCGTGGAATTTGAACGCAACGGTGCTGATTTGGTGCTGCTTGACCTGCAGCTGCCGGGCATGAGTGGCACCGAGGTGTGCAAGCACCTGCGTCAGCGCTCAAATGTCCCGGTCATCATGCTGACGGCCAAGGATTCTGAGATTGACAAGGTTGTTGGGCTGGAATTGGGTGCCGATGACTACGTGACGAAGCCTTATTCTTCCCGTGAGCTGATCGCCCGAATCCGAGCCGTCTTGCGACGCCAGGCGGAACCTGAAGAACTCATGGATTCTACGGTCCATGCCGGCCCGGTCCGTATGGATGTTGAGCGGCACGTGGTCAGCGTCTTGGGGGACACCGTGGCTTTCCCCTTGAAGGAATTTGAACTTCTGGAGATGCTGCTGCGCAATGCCGGCAAGGTTCTCACCCGCGGCCAGTTGATCGATCGCGTGTGGGGCTCGGACTACGTGGGCGACACCAAGACGCTGGATGTGCACATCAAGCGGCTGCGCAGCAAGATCGAGCCTGACCCGGCGGCTCCGAAGTTCCTGGTGACGGTGCGCGGTTTGGGTTACAAGTTCGAGTCCTAAGGGTTCCGACTTTTTTGCACACACTCCTGTCATAAGTGCGTCACATGAGTGGAAAAGTTCAATTTTGATTGCCCGTGAGTGATCCACGTCATACGCTGTGATGGATAACATACGGGCTGGCCTCGGTGGCAGCATCAAGATTTGAGGTACGTCAAACATGTCTGCACATTCACCGAGGCCACCTTCTCAAACCCGGCGTATCAAGGCGACGGCCCTGATGGCCACGGCCGCGCTAGGGCTTATGGCGATCTCCAGCCCGGCTCTGGCCACGGCCGTTCCGGAGGAGCCGGCGTATCCCGCGCTGGCCCAACCGGCCCAGCTCGCAGCGACGGCGGGGAACAAAATCAGCTTCCCCGGCAACGATGGCCAGGGTCATGAGGTCACCTTTGACTCAAAGTCGTTCAAGGTCGACGGCGAGCGGCTTAACGTTTGGTCGGGGGAGTTTCACCACTGGCGCCTTCCCGGCACCGACGACTGGCGTGACATGTTCCAGAAAATGCGCGCCAACGGCTTCAACGCCGTCTCGCTCTATTTCTTCTGGGGCCTTCATTCCACCGAATCGGGAAAGTTTGATTTCACGGGACTCAAGGACATCGAGCTGCTGTTGACCATGGCCGAGGAGGAAGGGCTGTACGTCATTGCCCGGCCCGGACCGTACGTGAACGCCGAGATCTCCATGGGTGGGCTCCCGGCCTACCTGACCAAGAGCGGGGCTGGCTCTCTGCGAGGCATGGACGCAGAAGTTCTGCGCGAATCGTTGAGCTGGATCAACGCGTTCAATGAAATCGCCGTCAAGCACCAGATCACCGATGGTGGCGGTTCGATCGTCACCTACCAGGCTGAAAATGAACTACTCAATGAGAGCGGTGACCGCCCGGCGTTCATGAAGGAACTGGTCACGCAGATCAAGGGGGATGGGATCACGGTCCCGGTGTTCCACAACGATTGGGGCTTCAACGGCTCCTACGTTCCCGGTAGCACCACAGCCGGCGGAAACGTTGGCCTGGACTATTACGCCTTTGACCAGTATCCGCTCGGCTTCAACTGCTCCAACGCGCGGGGGCAGATCCAGGACATGGAAACCCGCTTCCGAGCACGCACCACCACGAGCCCCATGTTCATAGCCGAGGGTCAGGGCGGTGCGTTCACACCGTGGGGTGCCAACTTCAACACCGATCGCTGTGCCGAGTTTGTTGACCCCGCATTCACCCGGCAATACGCGGTGAACAACCTCAACAACGGCATCAACATGTTCAACTACTACATGGAGTACGGCGGCACCAACTGGGGCTGGACCGGATCGCCGTCGTCCGGCTTTACCTCCTACGACTACGGTGCGGCCATCAACGAAGACCGCCAGCTAACGCCCAAGGCGGCAGTGCAGAAGGAGCTCGGCTACTTCCAACGGGACTTCGCACCCATCTCCAACATGGTTCCCCAGGACGGTGCCCCGGTTACAGTTGACGGCGGCGTGGGAAACATCAAGTCCTATCAACGTATCGCCACGGAAAACCTTGCCACCGATTCGGTGACCGGCAACGGTACCCGCTATCTCGGCTTCCGCCAGAACGACAGCAACAGCACCGCGGAACTGAAATACACCGTTCCGCTAACGCTTGCACCGCGTGAAGAAGTCACCGTGGCCAGCTACACCACCGATGACACCGACACGACGGCCATTAAATACACGGGTGGCTGGGAACATGCCACCGGCCAGGCCTGGACGGCGGGCGATTACAAGGGCACCGAGACGTTCAGCGCAACCACCGGTGATTCCCTGGAATACAAGTTCACAGGTGCCGGGATCAAGGTCATCTCCCCGCAGTCCATCAACCACGGCTATGGCGATGTCTACCTTGATGGTGTCAAGGTCGGCCAGACCAACACCTACCGCGGCCAGAACGCTGCTTATCAGTACGTCTCCTTTCAGAAGGAGGGCTTGGACCCCGCCGTCGAGCACACGCTCAAGATTGTGGTGACGGGCCAGAAGGATGCCGGCAGCTCGGGCACGTTCGTGAGTGTTGACGCGTTTGACGTCATCGCCGCCCCGGACACCACCACTCCTGAGGCTCCGGCCGACGCCATCACCTTTGATCGCGTTCCGCAAAAGGCCGGGACGTTCCTGAATCTGCACGGCCGCGATGCCGCCATGGTGATCGCCGATTACGCATTCGATGGCCAAAAGCTCATGTACAGCACGTCCGAGCTGTTCACGAAGATGCCTGTCACTGGTGGCACGTTGCTGGTGCTCAATGGTGCCAAGAACGACGCCGGAGAAACAGTTCTCCAGTATGCCGCAGCTCCCGCCGTGGTCACCTTGAGCGGACCCGCCGTGGAATCCACTTGGGATGCGGCAACGAAGATGTTGCGCCTTAACTACGTTCACGGGGCTGGCAGCACGGTCAAGATCAGCGGGGGCGGTGCACCGGAGCTGACCATCGTCACCACCGACCGCAGCGCAACGGCACTGCAGTGGACGGTGGAAGGCTCGGTCACGGGCGGAACCACGAACAAGACCGCGATGGTCGCCGGTGTTGATCTTTTGCGTTCGGTGGAGTTCACCGGCGACGCCGTCCATCTGGTGGGGGATACCAAGGAGGCCCGAGGCATCGCTATCTATGTTCCGGCCGGCATCACCAAGGCCACCTGGAACGGCCAGCCGTTGGCTACAACTGCGGGCGCCAACGGCGAGCTCACAGCCAGCCTCGCTGGCCCGGCCCCTGCAGTATTGCCAGCACTGACAACTTGGAAGGTTTCGAGCGAAAACCCGGAATCCGCTGTCGCCTTCGATGATTCAATGTGGCTTGAGGCCACGGCCACCACGGCGGCGAACACTCGCCAGGGCCCGGGCCTCAATCAGGGCAAGGTCCTGGATACCGCCTACTACGGCTTCTACGAAGGTGATACCTGGTACCGGGCACACTTCACGGCTTCCTCGGCCGCCACCAGCATCCAGCTGCGCGGGCAGGGTGGCAGTGGCGCCAATATGTTGGTGTGGGTCAATGGCAGCTTCGTCGGAGCCACGGCGGCAAACGGCAGCATGCAGACACTGCAGGTTCCCGCCGGGATTATCAAGAGCGGCGAGGACACCGTCGTATCGGCGGTTGTCCGCAACCAAGGACAAAACCTTGACTGGAGCGACGACGGTCTTTCGCGCCAGAACCGCGGCCTGTTCGACGCCGTTCTGCCCAACAGCGGGCCCGTCGTTTGGAAGTTGCAGGGCGCCAAGGACAAGGCTGCTCCGGTCGACACGGACCGGACCATGTACAACATCGGCGGCCTCTATGGCGAGCGTGCCGGCTGGTACCTGCCGGAATACCCCGACGCTGAATGGGCGGACACCACCAGCCTCAAGCCCGCCAAGGCCGGTGTGACCGGGTACCGCAGCAACTTTGATTTGGCTGTCCCGGCAGGTACCGACACTGCAGTGGCGTTACAGATTAACGATGCCAAGTTTGACAATGGCCGGCAGTCCTACGCCCGGGCCGTCATTTATGTGAACGGCTGGAACACGGGCACGTGGGTCGGCAATGTTGGTCCGCAGAGTCGGTTCACCATTCCCAGCGGGTTCCTGAACAAGTCAGGGGAGAATACGCTCGCCATCGCGCTGACGACCGAACGCGACGCCCAGGGCCCCGATTCCATCACCTTGGTGGATCGCGGAACCAGCCTAGGCGGGGTGCCCACCACGCTGAACACGGCTCCGGATTACACCCTTCCGGTTGTTACGGCGGCCGCCGCGAAGTCCACTGTCGACGTCGGAGCGGACGCTGTTGTCAGCGGCACCTCTGCCTTGGCCGCGATTGGCAGCGGTGCATTGACGAATGCTGTCGTCGATTTTGGCGACGGCACCGCAGCGGTGACCATTCCTGTTGTTGACGGAAGCTACTCGGCAACGCACAGCTATACGGCCAAGGGTGCTTTCACCGCCACGGCGGCCATCAAGGATGCGGTGTCCGGGTCGGTCCTTGGCACTAAAACCGTGGCCATCTCGGTCGTCGAGGTGGCAGTTCCAACGGAGAGCGCAACGCCGTCGAACCCGGTGCCCTCGGGTGGCGCGGCCGCCATCAGTCTGAGCTCGGGAACTTTGGCTCCGGGCGAGGAGCTCACCATCTCGGGTGTGAATTTCAAGCCCGGCACAGCGACGCAATTTGTGATGCATTCCAAGCCCGTGAAGTTGGGAACCGCCACAGTGGCAAATGACGGCACGGTGACGTTGAGCGTGAATCTTCCTGAGGAAGTTGTAGCGGGTAAACACACCATCGTCGTTGACGGCAAGGGGCTCAACGGGAAACCTGTCAAGGTTCGTGCACCGCTGACCATTAGCGCCTCGGGTTCGGTCGCGCAGATAGAGCGGGTGGGTGTCACTACCAGCGTCAAGGACAAACTGATTGGTTTGGCGGCCGTGCTGCTTCTCGTAGCAGGCGTGTCCATCGTGAACCGCCGTCGAGTTGGTGGTCACTCGCGGAGTCGGTCATGAGCAGGCGATGAGTGCGGGAATGATGTGCCCGTGCCCACCCGCCGGATTAGAAGTGTAAAGGCGAGGCCACGAAAGCTGGAGCTGGTGTAGGCACAAAAAAGTGGGGGCCGGT
>JBKKBD010000056.1:0-23501 GCA_046714315.1 Specibacter sp. | reverse complement strand
AGCCACCCTCCTACCCAAAATGGGTCAAGAACACCATGAACTCGATGCTCACAGAACAAGCCGAACACGACTGGGAACAAGAAATACTAAACATGCCAGAAGACGACGGTAACTGGGGACCCGACGGAATGCCAGAACCCCCACCCGGCTACTTCCCCACCAACGCCGAAGAAGAAGAAAGCCTCATCCTCGAAACCATCCAACTCGCCCTGGAAAATCCCTCCTGGGGAGAACCCTACGCAGCCTAACCACCAGATTCATCTCACCGGATTCCAAGCCGGGCCAGCGTTCCAAGCCGAGCTGCAGTTCTAGACGAGCGAGTCCTGCCACGCCCCATGCAGTTTGGCGAAGCGTCCGCCGTCGGAAATCAACTCGGCGGGGGAGCCGTCTTCAACAATCTTTCCCTCGTGAACCACCAAGACCCGGTCGGCCATGGCCACGGTGGACAGCCTGTGCGCAATGATCAACGCCGTCCGCCCGGTTGCGGCGCCCTGCGCTCCCAGCAGTTTCTGCAGTCCGGTCTGCACCAGGCGTTCGGAGGGGATGTCCAGCGAGGATGTGGCCTCGTCCAGAATCAGCACGGCTGGATTGGCCAAGAAGGCGCGGGCAAAGGAGATGAGCTGCCGCTGGCCCGCGGACACCCTGCCGCCACGTTTGTTGACGTCGGTGTCATAGCCGTCGGGCAAGGCCTTGATGAATTCATCGGCTCCTACATCGCGGGCGGCCGCTTCAATCTGTGCGCGGGTGGCGCCGGGGTTGCCCAACGCGATATTCTCGGCCACCGTGCCGCTGAACAGGAAGGCTTCCTGCGTCACCATGACAATGGCGCGGCGCAGGTCGGCGCTGGAAAGGTCGCGCAACTCCACGTCGTCGAGCGTTAACGAACCTTTCGTCACGTCATAGAAACGGGACATGAGCTTGGCCAGGGTCGACTTGCCGGCGCCCGTCGCACCCACCACGGCCACCGTCTGGCCCGCCGGAATGTGCAGATCAAGCCGCGGCAGGACCAATGGACCGCTGCCGTAGCGGAACTCCGCATCCGTGAATCGGATCTCGCCACGTGCCGCGGGCAGTGCGACCGGATGGCGCGGAGGCCGCACGGTGGGCACCTCCTCCAGCAAACCTGACACCTTCTCAAGTGCGGCCTGGGCGGATTGGAACGAGTTGTAGAACATGGCCATCTGGCCCACCGGCTGGAAGAAGCGTTTGGTCGCCAGCAGCAGTGCCAGCAGGGCGCCCACTTCCAGCGCCCCGCCGAGCACTCGGAAGCCGCCTGCCAACAGAACCACGGCAACGGCCACATTGCCAATGAGCACTAGGCCGGGCTGAAAGACGCCGTTGAGGTTGATGGAACGGACCGTCACGCGGCGGTAATCCTCTGCCAGTTCCTCGTAACGGGCCGCGTTCTCTTCTTCGCGCCGGAATGCCTTGACAGCACGGATGCCGGTCATGGTCTCAACAAAATGCACAATCAACCCGGCCGAAACCACACGCGATGAACGGTATGCGGCCTGCGAACGCTTTTGGTACCAACGCGAGAGCATGAGCATGGGTACGGCTGTGGCCAGCACCAGCAACCCGGTGATCCAATCGAGGGAGAAAATGGACACGGCCGTCAGCGCCATGAACACCAGGCCCGAAGCGAGCGAGGAGATGCCCGAGTCCAGCAGTTCGCGCAGCGCCTCCAGATCCGAAGTTTGCCGCGAAATGATGCGCCCCGAGGTGTAGCTTTCATGGAATTCCATGCTCAGCCGCTGCGTGTGCCGGAACACCTGAATGCGCAGGTCCAGCAACATGGCCTGGCTGAGCCGTGCCGTGGCTGTCAGGTAAGCCGCCGTCAGCCATGCAGAGGCAATCGCCGCAATGATGTAGCCGCCGCCGGTGATGATCAGCGGCAGGGGATTGGCGCCCGGCTGCGCGCCCAGGGCAGGTAGCGCCGTGTCGATCCCATACGCAATCAGCAGCGGCCCGGCCACCTTTGCGGCCTGCGAAAGGACCACAAGGGCCACGGTGATGGCAAAACGCATCCGCACCGGGCGAAGCAATGTTCGCAGCAGCCTGAGCGATCGGCGTCGCACGGCTCGGCTGTCCTCGCGGCTCAGATCAACGCGGTCCTCGTCCGTGGTGCCCTGCGGCGCGGCGGTCTTGCCCTGCCTGCCAGTCAGCTTGCGAGCCTGCTTGCCGCTCTGCACGTTCGACGCCGGATCTTCCGTGCGCCTGTCCCTGCGGCTCATGCGCCAGCCCCCTTGCTGTTGTGAGTGAGCTTGTTCTTGTGCGTGGGCGCGATGCTGTTCAAAGCTTCGGTGCCTAGATCGTCGGGCAGGTCATCGTCCACGCCCGTGTCCAAATCGCGCGGTTCCTCGGTGAGGCTGGCCAAAACATAGCGGTAGTGGCTGTTGCCGGCCAAAAGTTCCGCGTGGGTGCCAACGGCCGTGATGCGGCCGTCTTGTAGGAGTGCAACACGGTCGGCCATGGAAACCGTGGAGGGGCGGTGAGCCACGATCAAGGTGGTGGTCCCAACCAGCTCGGAACGCAGCCGGTCCATCACGCGCTCCTCCGTATTGACGTCAAGGGCTGAAAGGGGATCGTCCAGGATCAACACGGCCGGGCGGGCGGCAATTGCGCGCGCCAGGGCGATGCGCTGGCGCTGCCCGCCGGAAAGGCTCAACCCCTCCTCACCTATCAACGTGTCAACACCGTTGCCCAGCGCGTGGGCAAATCCTGCCTGAGCCACATCGAGGGCCCGTTCCAGAGCCTGCTCTTTTCGGAGATCGGATGGCTCGCCGGACTGTTCGGGCGCACCCAGCAACACGTTCTCCCGGACTGAGTGAGAGAACAAGGTGGTGTCTTCAAAAGCTACGGATACATGCCGCCGCAGCTCGGCCAACGTCAGGTCCCGGATGTCCGTGCCATCCAACAACACTGCGCCGCCGGTGACATCAAATAGGCGTGGCACCAGGTTCAACAGGGCACTCTTTCCGCTCCCGGTGACTCCAACGAGTGCCATGGTTTCTCCGGCGTGCAGCGTCAGATCGATGCCGTTGAGCAAATCATGGGTGCCGTCCGGACTGTCCGGGAAGCGGAAGTGGACGTTGCGGAATTCCAGCTCGCCGCTCACGGTTTCCAGATGAACCGGTTGGGCAGGGTCCTCGATGGTGTTGACGGCGTCGATGACCTCAAAGTGCCGGTCCAGGGCCGTCTTGGCGGCAAAGGTCATGGCCAGCAGCGGGCCCATCGATTCCACGGGCCCGGCCACAACGGCGGCCGTGGCGAAAAACGCAACCAAGGCTCCGACGTCGAGCCTTCCGTTGGAAACCAGCAAGATACCGACCACCAGGCCGGCAGCAAGGGCGAGCTCGGGCAGCAGGGTGACCACCAGCGAGAACACCGCGAGTGACTTGGCCTTGTGGATTTCGGTCGCCTGCAATTCCTGCGCCTGCCCGGCAAAGGAATCCAGGGCTTCTTGTCCGCGACCAAACGCCTTGAGCACGCGGATGCCGTGGACGGATTCCTCAACGGTGGTGGCAAGGTCGCCGGCCTGGTCCTGGCTTTTGCGGCTGACCCGCCCGTACGAACGCCGGAAGCGGAAGCCGAAGATGGAAATGGGAACAGCGGCGGCCAGGAAAATCAGGCCAAGTTCCCAGCTCATGGAGAACATGAGCACCACGCCAATCACCACCGTCAGCGCCGTCACCACCAGCATGATGGCGCCAAAAGCCATCCAGCGGCGCATGAAGTTCAGATCGCTCATGGCCCTGCTGAGCAATTGGCCCGAACCCCAGCGGTCGTGAAATTCCACGGCGAGGTTTTGCAGGTGGCGGTAGAAAGTGGTCCGCATGCGGGTTTCCACCGTGGTGACCGGGACAATCACAAACTGCCGGCGCAGGGAGATCAACCCGGCTTCAAGGACTCCAAGGATAAGCACGACGCCGGCCCCCACCCACAGTGCCTGCGTCCCGGTTCCCGGCAGCAGCGCCGTGTTGACGAGGTAGCGGTACACCTGGGGAACGGCCAGGGCTACGGCGCTGGCGGCGAGAGCCGAGAGGAAACCCCAGAGCAGGGGCCACCGAATGGGCCGCAATTGCGGGGCCAGACGGCTCAGGGTTTGGAAAAGTGTGCTGGTGTTTTTGGTTGCCATGCGCTTGTGTGACTGCCCCCATGCTGTGTAAATCGTCTGGATTTTCTACCCTACGCCAGTGCTGCCTGTCCGGCCGTAGCAAACTGGCTGATTGGCGGTGCTGATACCTTTTGTCCCATGACAGCACAGCTATTGATGCAGAGGATGGCCGGGGTGATGGACTCCCATAACTGGGAACAGTTACCCGGCCCGCTCCACCCGGACTTCACTTGCCGTTACGTCCACACAGGGGAGTCTTTCGGCCGCGATGAGTGGGTCCGGCTGAATGCGGAGTATCCGGGATTCAAACGCTTCGTCCTTGAAGATTGCGTCGCTGCCGGAGACCGCGCCGCCGGGCGGGCCCACGTCACGGCGCTGAACCAGGACCGGCTGCAGCACTTCGAGGTGGCGACCTTTATTACCGTGCGCGATGAGCTCATTCTCAGCATGACAGAGGTATGGACGGACGTTGATGAGGTGGCGCCCGCTGGAACCCGGCCCGAATAGGCAGCACCTTGGCCCTCAGCGAAGGTAGACGCGGAGCGTAATAGTGGCGCGATTAGCTCCGACCGCCGTAACGCTGACTTAGATTAGTCACTAAACAAAGTTCAAGTGTTGTGTTGAGGAGTCAGTGTGGACAAGTCGCGGGGATCAAGTGTCCTCTTTGCCGGAGATAGCGTTACTGATTGCGGGCGCCGGGAGGATCCGCGAGGCCTTGGGGATGGGTACGTCAACGTCCTTGCCTCGCAGCTGGCCTCGCACGGCGTCACCGTCACCAACGTTGGCATCGGTGGCGATCGCGTGGTTGATTTGGACTCGCGCTGGGCTGCGGATGTTTTGAGCAGCGACGCCGAAGTCCTGTCCATTCTTGTTGGCATCAACGACACCTGGCGCCGCTTTGACAGCAACGACCCCACATCAGCCCAGGAATTCGAGGCTGGCTACCGCGAGCTGCTGACGCAGGCGAAGCCACGCTTCAAGCGAATCGTCTTGGTTCAGCCGTTCCTGCTGCCGGTCACCGAAGGCCAACACGACTGGGCCGATGACCTGCATGAGAAGCAGGAGGCGGTGGCCCGACTGGCCGCCGACTTTGAAGCCGTTCTAGTCCCAGCCCACGAACGGCTCAACGCGCTCGCGGCCAGTCATGGCGGCAACGCCGCACTCGCAGACGATGGCGTTCACCCCACGGCCCTTGGCCACGAACAGCTCGCCGCCATCTGGCTGGAGGCAGTCAATGCCTGAAGCAATGCCTGAAGCAAAGACAGGTCAGGGTTCAGTCACACATGTTCAGCTGCGCGCCGCAGGCACCAGTGTTGTCCTCCGGTTGGCCGAGGATGAAGTGCCACAAATTCTTCACTGGGGTACAGACCTAGGTCCTGCCGATGACCAGCAGTTGGGGGAGTTTGCCGCTAACGCCCAACCGGCGTTGGAGAACTCTGTTGATGTGCCCGTCCATATCAGCGTTGTACCCGAGCACTCCTCGGGGTGGATGGGGATCCCCGGTCTGCGTGGTCATCGCAGCGGGCACGCCTGGACGCCTCGGTTCGGCTCGTTGGAACACTCTGTGGTGGGAAACAACGTCACTTCCCGCGGCATTGACCGGCACTCGGAGCTTGAGCTCGTAGTTGAGATGCAGTTGTTGGACTCCGGGCTGCTGCGCCTGCGCGCGGCCGTGACCAATCTGGGTGCGAGCGATTACAACCTAGAACAGCTGCTCGTGGCACTTCCCGTTTCCGGCAGCGCAGTTGAGACGCTGGATCAGGCGGGGCGTTGGAGCAAGGAACGAACTCCCCAGCGCCGCCCCATCACGGTGGGTACCCACCTGCGCGAGAACCGCCGCGGCCGCACGGGCGCCGATGCGGCAACTGTGCTGCTGGCCGGTGAACAGGATTTTGGGTTTGGGCACGGCGAAGTCTGGGGCCTGCACGTGGGCTTCAGCGGCAACCACGTTTCCTACGTTGAGCGCACTGCCACCGGTAAGACTGTCCTGGGCGGAGGCGAACTGCTACTGCCGGGCGAGGTTGTGCTCAGCGCCGGCGCTAGATATTCCACGCCCTGGGTTTACGCCTGCCACGGCGTGGGGCTGGATGCGGCAGCACGGCAGTTCCACAACTACCTGCGCTCCCGACCCCAGCACCCAACAAGCCCGCGCCCGGTCACCCTAAACACCTGGGAGGCCGTGTACTTTGACCACGACCTCACCCAGATACTTGCGCTCGCGGACAAGGCTGCGGAGCTTGGCGTTGAACGCTTTGTGCTCGACGACGGCTGGTTCCGCGGTCGCCGTGACGACACAGCCGGGCTGGGAGACTGGTACGTCGATGAGGACGTGTGGCCACAAGGACTCCATCCGCTGACCAATCACCTGGCGGAATTGGGGATTGAATTTGGCCTGTGGTTTGAACCGGAAATGATCAATCCCCGATCAGATTTGGCTAGGGAACATCCGGAATGGATTCTGCAGCCCGCCGGCCGCCTTCCACTTCCGGCCCGCCACCAGCAAGTGCTCAACCTGGCCATTCCTGAAGCCTTCGACTATATCCGGGGCCGCATCAGCGACCTCGTGGGCAGCTACAATATCGGCTACATCAAGTGGGACCACAACCGCGACCTTCTTGAAGGTGGCTCCACGGCAACAGGCAGGGCAGGCGTTCATGAACAGACCCTTGCCACCTACCGCCTCTTGGCGCAGCTGAAGAAGCTCCACCCCGGGCTGGAGATTGAATCGTGCTCCTCGGGCGGCGCCCGCGTTGATCTGGGCATCCTGGAACACACTGACAGGGTCTGGGCCAGCGACTGCATTGATCCGTTGGAGCGGCAGCAAATTCTGCGCTGGACTACCCAGCTGTTGCCGCCGGAATTGGTGGGCAGCCACGTGGGTAGCCCGCATTCCCACACCACGGGCCGCACTCATGACCTGTCCTTCAGGGCTGCCACGGCGCTCTTTGGCCACTACGGCATCGAATGGGACATCACCGCATTGACTCCTGCCGAACAACAGGAACTGGCCCACTGGATCGCGGTATACAAGGAACACCGTGCGCTGATTCATCAGGGCGATGTGGTGCGGGTTGACCACCCCACCCCGGAAATCAGTGCCCACGGCGTCATCGCCGGCGACCGATCCGCCGCACTTTTTGAGTTCACGGTCCTGTCCAGGCCTGCTTGTTGGCCGCCGGTCCCTGTCCGCATCAGCGGCCTTGACCCGGAGCGTACATACGCCATCTCGCAGCTTGGCCCCACGCCGCCCCTTGGCACCAACAACAATTCCCCGGCCTGGATGAACGACGGCGGGATCCGCCTTTCCGGGGCCATGCTGGCTGCCGCCGGACTCGCCATGCCGCCACTCCAACCGGAGCATTCCGTGGTGGTCCTTCTTCAGTCCGTGGACCATGCCGAAGCGCCTCATGCAGCCAGCTAGGATCGAATCATGATCAAGGTGAAGGCTCCGCTCCGGCAAGATTCTCGTAGCCGGGTGTTGGATATTATCCGGGCCACCGAGCCCACTAGCCGGATTGAGCTGGTCCGGGAAACGAACCTTACGCCGGCCTCGATCACCCACTTGGTCCGTGACCTGTTGGGGGAGGGGCTGGTCCGCGAGGTGGGGCAGGCCGAATCCACCGGCGGCAAGCCGCGCACCTTGGTGCGCCTGAATCATGACTCCATGACGGCCATCGGCATCCAACTCGGAGCAGCCTCGGTTGGCATTGTCGCGGCGAATCTTGCTGGCAACATTGTTGGGCGGCAGATCTTGCGCGGTGCCCAGGATCTTGACCCGCAGGTCATTATTGCCTTTCTGGCTCGTGCCGTGGAGGACTTGATCGGCAACCTTGGCATGGACCGTGCCACCATTGCAGGGATCGGCGTGGCCATGCCCGGCCCGCTGGATAAACCCGGCGGCTACCTGCGCAATGTTCCCTATTTGGAGAATCTCTCCGGCTTTGCGTTGGCCAATGAGCTGGAAGCGGCAACGGGACTGCCTGTCATCGTCGACAACGATGCCACGGCAGCCGCCGTCGGCGAATATTGGCTAGGGACAACCGAACAGCATTCGGCGTATGCCACGGTGTACCTGGCAACGGGCATCGGCAGTGGCTTGGTGGTCAACGGGATGCCTTATCGGGGGAGTAGCTCGAATGCTGGCGAACTGGGTCATATCAGTGTCGATTTCCGCGGGCCCGACTGTCCCTGTGGCAATCGGGGCTGTCTCGAGCTGTTTGCGGCTCCGCCGGTCATGGTGGAAAAGGCTCGGCTGGCACCACAGGAGGCCGGCCTGGGCGAGGTGGCCCGCGGCAATGTCGAGGACGGGATGTCCCAACTGGGGATTCTGGCGGCCCGCGGCAATGAGGCGGCCGCGCAGATCGTTCGTGAAGGCGCCGAGTCGCTGGCCTGTGGCATTGTCACGCTGGTGAACCTGTTCGACGTCGACATGGTGGTCCTGGCCGGTCCTGGTTTCTCATCCTGTGCCGCGTTTTATCTGGAAGAAGCCCAGAAAGCCTTGGATTCGCGCACCTTGGCTCGAGGCGTCCATACCGTTTCGGTGGTCATGTCGGCGAGCCCGCGTGACGCCGCGGCGTTGGGCGCAGCCACGCTGGCCCTGCAGGACAAGCTCGATCGAAAGCCCGCGGCAGCAGCAACGAAGTAGCTCAGGCGCCGGCCGAACCAGCCCGGATTCGCCCGAATCAGCCCGGCGGCTACACTCCGCAGCCCCGCGCAGCCCAGCTCACATTGAGCCCCAATGTGACGTGGGTTGCGTCACATTCACCCTTTCTTCACCCTTATGGACCAACTTCAAAAAACATTGTTGACAGACTTAATTAAGTCTCATATAAAAGTATCTAAGCGTTCCAATGAGCGCACACAGTGCCGTGGCTCACGTTGGTCTAGATGTGCTGTGAATCACTATGAAGGGTCAATGATGTCTCATTTCAAAAAGCGCAGCCTTGCCATGGGTGTCGTGGCTGTCGCCACGGCCGGTCTTTTGGCATTGTCGGGTTGCAGCGGTGACACAGGCGGTGCAAATGGTTCCGGCACCTCGGGCGGATCGGCCATCACCGTGTTCAACGGGGCCACCGGCGCCATCTCCGAGAACTGGAACCCGTTCTCGCCGACGATGCTGCAGCCCACGCAGGGCGTCATTTATGAACCGCTCTACTACTACAACCTGGCGGCAGAATCTGAGCCGGCGCCCATCCTCGCCACAGCCTTCAGCTGGAATAAGGACGGCACCGAGCTGACGATCACCAACCGTGAGGGCGTCAAGTGGAACGACGGAGAACCGCTGACATCCAAGGATGTGGCCTTCACCTTCAACATGATTCATGACAACCCTGCTTTGAATACGAGCGGTCTGAACGCCACGGCAACAGCCACGGATGAGAAGACCACGGTCCTGAAATTTGAGACCAGCTCCTTCATGCAGGAACCGCAGATTTTGGGCAACCAGGCGATCATTCCGGAACATATCTGGTCCAAGATTGCCGACCCCACCACCACGATCAACGAAAACCCCGTGGGCACGGGCGCCTACAAGGTGAAGTCCTTCAATGCGCAGTCCTACGTGCTGGAGAAGAACCCCACTTACTGGGAATCCGGAAAGCCGGAAATTGACACGGTCCAGTACATCTCGCTCGCCACCGCTGATGCTGCAAGCGCGGCCCTTGTGGCCGGCAAAGTTGACTGGATGAGCTCGTTCCTGCCCAACCTGAAGCAGATGATTGGCACCCAGAAGAACCTCAGCTACGTCAACACTCCGGTCATGACAACATCCTTGTTCACCTGCTCCGATGCTGCTCTCGGTTGCAAGGGTCCGCAGACCGATGTTGCTGTCCGCCAGGCGATCTTCGCCGCGATGGACCGCACGCAGCTGAACAAGCTGGCCGGTGGTGACTTTGCCGCCCCGGCTTCCCCAACGTTGCTGCTGCCGGAGCGGGATAAGAAGTGGATCGCCAACCCCGACGACGTCCAGGTGCCGCAGGCGGCGGACGTCGCCAAGGCCGCCGGGACCCTCGAATCCGCAGGCTACGCCAAGGGCGGCGATGGTATCTACGCCAAGGATGGCCAGCGCGTCAGCCTCACCGTTCAGGTGGTGGCCGGGTGGAGTGATTACATCTCAGCCATTCAGGTCATGACCAGCCAGTTGAAGGAAGCCGGCATTGAGCTGAAATCCGTCCAGTTGTCCTACAACGAATGGAGTGCCAACCAGACCAAGGGCACCTTCGAGCTGACCTTGGATTCCATTGGCTTGGGAGCTTCGGACAACCCGTACTACACGTACCAGCCGCGCTTCAACAGCTCCACCACGGCAAAGGTTGGCCAGGACGCCTCCACCGGCGGCAACTACGCCCGCTACCAAAACAAGACCGTCGACGCCGAACTGGCCAAGGCCGCCGCCACCTCGGATGAGGCGGTGCAGAAGGCCTCCTATGCGGCCATTCAGAAGGAAATTGTCCGCGATCTGCCGTACATCCCGATCTACGTCAACTCGACATTGTCCGAATTCAACACCGACCGTGCCACCGGCTGGCCCACGAACGATGACAAGTACGCCTTCCCGGCCTCCTGGAAGTCCTGGGACAACGGCATTGTCCTGAAGTCACTCACTCCGGTCAGCAAGTAGCCCCGGTGTTGGTGCCGAGCGGCAGAATGGATGGTTGATTAGTCATGCGGTTTTATCTTCAGAAGATTGTGTTTTATGTGGTGGCTCTCTGGGCCGCGCTGACGCTGAACTTCTTCCTTCCACGATGGATGCCGGGCAATCCGGTGGACATCCTCATCTCCAAGCTATCCGCGAAAGGGCCCGTCTCGGAGTCCACCCGGCATGCCTTGGAACTGATGCTCGGCACCAACTCCGACCAGCCCGTGTTCATCCAATACCTGAATTACCTTGGCAGCGTCTTCCGCGGTGATCTGGGTGTGTCCGTGACGTATTTCCCCGCCAACGTCACCGACATCATAGGCCAGACGCTGCCATGGACGATCGGCCTCATCGGCATCGCCACCGTGATCTCCTTTGTCATCGGCATCGGGTTGGGCCAATTGGCCGGGTGGAAGCGCGGCTCATGGCTGGACAACGTCATTCCGGTGACAACCATGTTCCAGGCCGTCCCGTATTTCTGGCTGGCCCTGGTGCTCCTGTATTTCCTTGCCAGCAAGATCCAGCTGTTCCCGCTCAGCGGTGGCTATGACGTCTACACCGTGCAGCCCGGCCTGAGCTGGGCGTTCATTTCCAGCGTTATTTACCATGGGTCCTTGCCGGCACTCACCATTGTCCTGTCCTCCATTGGTGGCTGGATGATGGGTATGCGCAACATGATGGTCTCCACCTTGTCGGAGGATTACATTGTCACCGCCGAAGCCAAGGGCCTCCACCCGCGCCGGATCATGACAAGCTACGCCGCCCGCAACGCCGTCCTGCCCTCCCTGTCAGGGTTCGCCATCTCCTTGGGATTCGTGGTGGCAGGCTCAATCGTCACCGAGATGGTGTTCTCCTACCCCGGGATTGGCTCGGCGCTCCTGACGGCAGTGCAAAGCAACGACTACGCGCTGATGCAGGGCATCTTCCTTGTCATTACCATCTCAGTTCTTGCCGCCAACCTGCTCGTAGATCTCCTGTACGCCCTCATCGACCCCCGCACGCGCGTGCGTGCCTAAGGACGGAAGGAACACGATGGAAACAACTATTGAAGTACAACGTCCTGCGGCCGCCGCACCCGTGCGGCCGGCAAAAAGCCGAAACCGCCGCAAACGCCCCCGTTCAGCAAAACTCATTACCGGGCTGGCGATTGCCGGAGCCATCACCGCATTTGGGATCTTTGGGCCCATGGTCCTTGGTGACCCCAATGCCATCAGCAATGACACCCTTGCCGCACCTGGCAATGGGATGCTGCTGGGGACAACCCAAACAGGCCAGGACGTGCTGGCCCAGCTGGCCCACGCCACCCGGGGGTCATTGACCATCGGCGTCCTAGTAGGTGCCATGGCCATTGTGGCCTCGGCCTTCTTTGGCATAGTCGGCGCCTATATTGGCGGGTGGACCGACGAAGCATTCTCGCTCGTCACCAACGTCATGCTGGTGATCCCGGGACTTCCCCTTGTCATCGTTATCTCCAGCTATGTTCCGGACAAGGGCCTGTTCCTGATCGCAGGGGTTTTGGCATTGACCAGTTGGGCCGGCGGTGCACGCGTGCTGCGTGCCGTCACACTGAGCCTGCGCAACCGGGATTACGTTGCAGCCTCTCGAGTCTCAGGGGAGAAAACGTGGCGAATCCTGCTGATTGAAATCCTGCCCAACCTGATGCCGGTCCTGGCGTCGCAAATGGTCTTCGCCGTCATCTTCGCCATCCTCGGTGAAGCAGGGCTGGCCTTCATTGGTTTGGGTGCCTCCGGCACCTGGACATGGGGTTCGATGTTGTTCTACGCCCAAAACGGTCTAGCCCTGCGCCTGGGTGCCTGGTGGTGGTTCGTTCCGCCGGGACTTCTCATCGCCGTCTTCGGAGCTGCCCTCTCCCTTATCAACTTCTCAATTGACGAGATCATCAACCCGAAACTGCGCGACCAAACGCTGGCGGTACGCAAACGCTGGAGCAAGCCGCGGGCTGGGAAAACAGCAGTAGCCGGTACAGGAAAGGCAACGCCATGAACGCAACTGATCCGGGCCCCGTCCTCACCATCGAAAACCTCAGCATTGACTATGAAGGTGAAGTGCCGGTGAATGCCGTCAAGAATGTCACCTTGACCCTGGGGCGGGGAGAGATCCTTGGTCTGGCAGGCGAAAGCGGCTGCGGTAAAACCACCTTGGCCTACGGCATCAACAAGCTGCTCAAACCGCCGGCCAGGATTGTCAGCGGGCACGCCACCTTTCACGACAGGAATGGTGCGGACATCGCCATCAGTGATCTGAACGGCGAACCCTTGCGCGCCTTCCGCTGGGACAAGATCTCGATGGTCTTCCAAGGTGCCATGAATTCCTTGAACCCCGTCTTGAACATCCAGGCGCAGCTGGAGGATATTTTCACCACCCACAGGCCGGCCATGGGCAAGGCGGAACGCCGCCAGCTCTGCGGCGACTTGTTGGAGCGCGTCGGCGTCAACCGCAACAGGGTCAGGTCCTTTCCGCACGAGCTCTCCGGCGGCATGCGCCAACGTGTCATGATCGCCATGGCGATGGCCCTTGATCCACAGATCATGATCATGGATGAACCCACCACGGCCCTTGACGTTGTGGTGCAACGCGAGATCCTGCGCGAAATTACACGGCTCCGGGCCGAGCTTGGCTTCGCCGTCATCTTTATCACCCACGATCTGCCGCTGCTCCTGGAAATCAGCGACCGGATCGCCGTCATGAAAGGCGGCGAAATCGTGGAACTGGGCGATGCCCGCCAGGTCTACACAAACCCAGCCCACGAGTACACCCGCAAGCTGCTGAACTCGTTCCCCAGCCTGACCGGCGAACGCGGAGACTTCATCCGCCATGGGCGCGTCTTGGAAGGAACGGCATGAGCACCCTTGAATTTCACAACGTTGTCAAGGAATACCGATTGCGTGGCGGCTGGCACGGACGCACGCTCAAGGCCGTCAACGACGTCAGCTTCTCCGTGGAGTCGGGCAAGACCGTGGCCCTGGTTGGTCAAAGCGGGAGCGGCAAATCCACCATCGCCAAGTTGCTCATGCAGCTGGAGCGGCCCACGTCCGGGGAGATAAGGCTCGACGGCGTGCCCGTCCAGCGCCGCGGTGCCGGGCTCCGGCAGTACCGCCGCGACGTCCAAATGGTGTTCCAGGATCCTTTCGCCTCCCTCAATCCCTTCCACACGGTAGGACACCATCTGGCCCGGCCGCTGAAACTTCACGGCAAGGTCAAGACGGCCGAGGAGACCGACGGCGCCGTGGCAGAGCTGCTCGCACGGGTCCAGTTGGACCCGGAAGCCGCAAGCAAGCACCCCCATGAAATGTCAGGCGGACAGCGCCAACGCGTGGCCATTGCCCGGGCGCTGGCGCCGGAACCACGCATCCTCGTCGCCGATGAACCCGTCTCCATGTTGGACGTCTCCATCAGGCTCGGCGTGCTGAATCTCTTGGCGGACCTGCAGCGCGCGGACAACCTGGGGGTCCTGTACATCACCCATGATCTTGCCACCGCCCGCCACTTCTCCGACGAAATCCTGGTCATGTACCAGGGCGAGATCGTCGAGGCCGGGCCTTCCGATGAGGTCATCCTCAACCCGCAACACCCCTACACCCAGCTGCTCGCCGAGGCAGCGCCCAATCCGGAAAAGAGACTTGCCCAGTGACCATCACCACCGACCTTCTCCCCGCGCCCACCGTGGCGGACCTGACTAGCGCAGGCGGTTCCCAATGGGAGCTTCGTCCCACCACGCAACTGCCGCCGGAGGCGGCGTTGGGCGCGGCAGGGATTCCCGCCGTCGTACCCGGTGAGGTGCATACCGACCTGCTCCGGGCCGGGCTGATTCCCGATCCCTTTGACGGCAACAACGAAAGTGCGCTGGCGTGGATCGGTCTCACGGATTGGCAGTACCGCACTGTTTTCACCTTCGCTAACGGCCAGCATGCGCGCCACGATCTGGTGGCCGAAGGGCTGGACACGGCTGCCACGATCCGTCTGAACGGCAAGGTCGTGGCCACGACGGCCAACCAGCACAGGTCCTACCGCTTCGATGTCCGGGACTATCTGGTGCAGGGCGAGAACGAGCTGGTCATCGATTTCCGGGCTCCCGTGACCTTCGCCCGGGAGCAGGAAGAACTCATCGGGGCTAGGCCGCAGGTGAACCACCACCCCTTCAATGCAGTGCGGAAGATGGCGTGCAGTTTTGGGTGGGACTGGGGCATCGACATTGCCGGCGCTGGAATTTGGAAGGCGATCCGGATCGAATCGTGGTCGGGCGCGCGCATTGCCGCCGTGCGTCCGCTGGCAACGCTCGCAACGGATGGCACCGGCGTGCTGGAAACTTTTGTTGAGCTGGAGTGGGACGGCGGGGCAGCTGCCGCGGGTACGGCGGAACTGAGGATTTCCGTGGCCGGGGTTGAAGGTGCGCTCACTGTTGGAGCGGGCGACGCCGTGGCCTCCTTGGTCCTGCAGGTCCCGGACGTGGCACCCTGGTGGCCGCGCGGGCACGGCGAACAGGCGCTGCATGAGGTGCGCGTAGAGCTGGCCGACGGTGCCAGCGACTCCTGGTCAACGAATGTTGGCTTCCGCACCATCGAGGTCCGCACCGACGCCGACACTGACGGGACGAGTTTCCAGTTCCGGGTCAACGGTGTTGATGTGTACATTCGCGGCGCGAACTGGATCCCGGACGATGCCCTCGTCACCCGGATCACCCGGGAAAGCGTCGAATCCTCCATCCGCGACGCCGCCGATTCCGGCATGAACCTGCTGCGTGTGTGGGGCGGTGGCCTGTATGAATCGGAGGACTTTTACGAGGTCTGCGACGAGCTGGGCATCCTTGTCTGGCAGGACTTCTTGTTCGCGTGCGCCGCCTATTCGGAAGAAGATCCGCTGCGCTCGGAGGTCATCGCCGAGGCCCGTGAGGCCGTCACGCGTTTGAGCAAGCATGCCTCCCTGGCGCTGTGGAATGGCTGCAACGAAAACATTTGGGGCTGGGTGGAATGGAACTGGCAGGTGCCGCTGGCCGGCCGCACCTGGGGTGAAGGCTACTACCGCCAGATCCTGCCGGAGATTGTTGGCGAGCTCGATCCGCGGACGCGGTATTCGGCCGGCAGCCCCTTCTCTTATGGCGATCACATGCACCCCAACGATCCGCGCCACGGGACCACGCACATTTGGGATGTCTGGAACGAAAAGGATTACACCCACTACGCCTCCTATACGCCGCGGTTCGCCTCCGAATTCGGCTTCCAGGGCCCGCCGGCCTGGTCCACGCTCACAAGCGTGGTTCACGACGAGCCGCTGGCGCCTTACGGTGAGCAAATGCTCGTGCACCAAAAGGCGGCCCAGGGCAATCTGAAGCTGGAGCGCGGCCTCGGCGAACACCTGCCGCAGCCCGCGACCATCGAGGACTGGCATTGGGCAACCCAGCTGAACCAGGCCCGCGCACTGGCCTTCGGGATCGAACATTTCCGCAGCCTGTTTCCGCTCAACCAGGGCACCGTTATGTGGCAGCTCAATGATTCCTGGCCCGTGGTTTCCTGGGCCGCCGTGGACAGTCACGGCATTCGCAAGCCGCTATGGCATGCACTGAAACATGCGTACGCACCGCGGTTGGCGACCGTTCAGCCGCGTGAGGGGGGACTCGCCGTCGTACTTCACAACGATACGGATCAGCCGTTGGCTGGCGAGCTGCGGCTTCGACGGGCGGCTACCTCAGGGGACGTGCTGGCCGAGGTGCTGGTGGATGTCTTGGTGCCAGCCCGCGGTGCGGCAAGCTACTCGCTGCCCGAGGAAATTGGGCTTCCGGGCGATGCTGCGGCGGAATACATTGAGGTGCGCGCGCAGGATGCCAGCCTTGAGGTGGCCACCGCCTACGGCTACTTCGTTGAGGATACCGTGTTGGCCCTTGCCCACCCGGAGCAGGCCTGGACGGCCACGGCGCGCACAACAGATGGCGGCGTCGCCGTGACAGTTCGGGCCTCGGCCTTGGTGAAGGATATTGCGCTCTTCCCGGACCGCCTCGATGCCGGGGCGAGCGTGGATTCTGGCCTGATCACGCTCAGTGCCGGCGAGGAGCACACCTTCCTTGTGAGCGGCACAAAGCTGGATTTGGAGGCGCTGGTTACGGCCCCCGTTCTGCGTTGCGCCAATGATCTGCTGCACGGGTAGTCTAAATTCATGATCAGCCATGGGAGTACCACAGAGTCGTCGCCGCGGTCCGGTATTCCGGAGTCCGCGCCGGTGGGATTGGTACTTCTGCGTTCGGGCCAGCCCGGCCAGCTCGATCCCTTTCACCAGGACATTATTCGTGGTGTGGAATCGCGGCTGGCCGAGGCCGGGCGGAGCCTGCTGGTCATGTTGCAGGCCGATCCTGACAAGGAACTTGAAACGTACCGCCGTTGGGCTGCCCAGGGAAGGATTGCCGGTGTCCTGCTCATGAATCTGCGCCTGGGGGATGAGCGGGTGCCCCTGTTGCAGGAACTGGACCTGCCGGCGGTGGTGATTGGTGATCGGCAGATCAGTGAGGCCCATCCCACGGCTTTCACGGATGAAAAGGCGGCCATGGCCGAGGCGCTGAGCTACCTTGCGGGCCTAGGGCACCAACGGATTGCCCGTGTCGCAGGGCCCGCGGAACTCCTCCACACGGCCCAGCGCACCGAGGTATACGATGCGGTGCTGGCCGGCTGGGGTATCGACGGTCTGCAGCGTAACGGCGACTACAGTCATGCAAACGGGCGAACCCTGACGGCAGAGCTGTTTGCCGCAGGGGCACCCTGGCCCACGGCCGTTATTTACGACGACGCCGTCATGGCCATGGGCGGGTTGGAGGCACTTGCATCGCTAGGCATCTCGGTTCCAGAGCAGGTATCGGTCCTGGCCTGGGATGATTCCCTTCAGTGCCAGCTAGCGGGAGTCACAGCGCTGTCCCACGACGTCGCCGCCTACGGAGAACTGGCCGCGGAACTGCTGCTGGGGCACCTGGCCGGTGAGCCAGTTGCAAGCCGGGCAGCCGCGGCCCCCGAGCTGGTGGAACGTGCTTCAACCGGCCCGGCCGAATCTTTCCTGAGTCCCACTGGGATATATAACTGACCTCACGCGCTGGCTAGACGGCTCACTGAGTCAGCAGCAGTGGCTGCTTACTGCGCTGAAAGCAGCCACTGCTGCTGACTCGGACCAGCGTTAGTCGCGTTGTTCATCGATGAGGCGTGCCACATGCAGGGTCAGATATGTGACCTCGTCCTCGGCTAGGGGTTCCCCGAGTCGCAGCTCCAGGACGCTTTGGAGCCGCAGCGCTGTGGCATAGGCTTCAGGATAGGATTCCCTGATGGCCGAGCGCAGCTTCGTGGCACCTTCGGCAAGCTGTTTTCCGGAACTGGCCCGCACAAAGAAATACCGCAGGTGGGTGATGAACCGGGCAGCGTTGACCGTTTCCCTGTCGATCGGGCGCCCGGAGGCCTGCTCCAAAACTTCGAAAAGCTGTGTGAAGACCCCTGTCATTTGATACGTGAAAGAGAGGTCGCCCACCGTGAAGCCGGCGTTGACGAGGTGCAAGGCGATCGAGACTGCCTCACCCTCGTCCAAGGGTGACTCGAGGGTGGCGTTTACATGGTCAAGAATACGTTTGGCAGCCCGCAGCTCCGCCGGGTACAAATGAAAGACCTCTGCCCGGAGCGGGTACTCAAACGCGATCCCGTCCCGTAGGCGTTTGATGGCGAAACTGAGGTGATCTGCCAGAGCTACGGAGAGTGAGGTGCTGTTGGGAATGGCCAGCTCAGCCCGCCCCGCCTCTAGTGCCTGCTCGGCCAAGGCCAGGTGTTCGGGCGGGATGGCGGCCACCATGGCCCCGAAATTGTCCGGGTCACGGCCGTCGTCGGGCACAAAGGTGCGCACAATGTTCGCCGGGTCGATGGGCTGGCCCGGGCCTGTTTGGAAACCAAGGCCGCGACCGGTCAGGATGACCTCTCGCCCGTCTCGGCCATCTTCGCGCGCGAGGACGACATTGTTGTTGAATACGCGCAGGACCTTCATGCCGCTGTCTCCTTTGACGCTAATGGCGGGAACGTGTGGTGGGGCGGAGGCTGGTGGCCTCCGCCCCTTTTGTACTTAGTTTAACGTTGCACCATTGCTGGCGATGACATTCTGGTACCAGCCGAAGGACTTCTTCTTGTACCGGTCCAAGCTGCCGGAGCCATCGTCGTTCCGGTCTACATAGATGAAGCCGTAGCGCTTGCTCAGCTGGGCCGTGGAGGCGCTGACCACGTCTATGCAACCCCAGGACGTGTATCCCGTAACGTCAACGCCGTCGGCTATGGCCTCGCGGACCTGCACCAGGTGGTCGTTCATGTACTGGATGCGGTAGTCGTCCTCAACTGTTTTGACGCCGTCGAGCTCCACCAGGACGTCCTTGGCGCCGATGCCGTTTTCAACGATGAACAGTGGCTTCTGCCAGCGTTCCCAGTAGTCGTTCATGACCACCCGCAGGCCCTGCGGGTCAATCTGCCAGCCCCATTCGGAGGCCTCCAGGGTGGGATTCGGCACGCCGCCCATGATGTTGCCCGGGCCTTGTTCCGCGGCCGGATCGGCTGTGTCGCAGATGCTCATGTAGTAGCTGAAGGAGACAAAGTCCACCGTGTTGGTGAGATCCGCCGTGTCCTGCTCCGTGATGTCCAGTTCGATGCCGATGTCGCGGAAGTAGCGCAGCAGGTAGCCGGGGTAGGCGCCGCGGCAGTGGATGTCGCCGAAAGCGTAGCTGCCGTGGGCCGTGTCCATGGCCTTGACCACGTCGTCCGGGTGCGGGGTGAGCGGGTAGACCGGCAGGGCCAGGATCATGCAGCCAACCTTGGCCTCGGGCATAATGGCCCGGGCCAGCTTCGTCACGCGGGCCGAGGCCACGAGCTCGTGGTGGATGGCCTGGTACAGGTCCGCCTCGCTCAGATCAGCGCGCGGCGTGGGGATGCCGCCGGAGAGGAACGGTTCGTGGAGCACGGAGTTGATCTCGTTGAATGTCAGCCAGTACTTCACCCGGCTGCCGAAACGCTCAAACAACACTTGGCAGTAGCGCTCGTAGAAAGCGATCATGGCGCGGTTGGTCCAGCCGCCGTACGTGCGCGCCAGATTCAGCGGCGTCTCGTAGTGGCTGATCGTCACCATGGGCTCTATGCCGTGCTTTTCCAGCTCGTCTAGAACACGGGCGTAGAACGCCAAGCCTTCCTCATTGGGTTCCGCGTCGTCGCCATTCGGGAAGATACGGCTCCAGGCGATGGAGAAACGGTAGACCTTGAAGCCCATCTCGGCGAAGAGGGCAATGTCTTCCTCGTAGCGGTTATAGAAGTCAATCGCCACCTGCTTGAGGTTGTCCGCCGTTGGGCCCTCGGTGGGCCGCTCGGTGATGCCCTTGGGCATGACATCCTGGATGGACAGGCCCTTGCCGCCGGTTGCGTAGGCGCCCTCAACCTGGTTGGCCGCCGTGGCGCCGCCCCAGAGGAATCCTTCCGGGAATGCTCCGGTGGCCGGCTTGAAAGTTGCGTTGCTCATGGTGCGTTGGTCCTCTTTCGGTGCGTGGGGTTCGAAGTGTTTAGAGTTCAATGTCCAGTGCGGGGACACCGTGGTCCACGTGGCCCTGGCCAACGGGAACAACGGCCGTGAGGTTCTTCGTGTTCGTGACGACCATGATGGTCATGTCGCTGAAGCCGGCGTCCTTGATCTTGGCGCGGTCGATTGTGGCCAGCAGATCGCCGGCTTCCACACGCTGGCCGCGGGTAACTGCCGAGGTGAAGCCCTCGCCCTTCATCTGGACGGTGTCAATGCCGATGTGCACCAGAACTTCCACGCCGTCGTCGGTCTTGATGCCGTAGGCGTGGCCGGTCTTCATGGCGACCTGGACCGTGCCTGCCACAGGGGCGTGGACGGTGTCTTCTTCGGGGACGATGCCCAGCCCGGCACCCATGGCACCGGAGGCAAAGACCTTGTCTGGCACGTCGGCAAGGGCGACGGCGGAACCCGTCACCGGGGCGAGGACCTTGACACTGCCGGCAGTATTCGTTGCCGCGGCGGTGCCGCCATCTGCTTGGGCGGGCACACCGGCGTCGAGACTGTCAGGGGTTTCGCGGGGGCCAAAGAAGAAGGTCAGCAGGAAGCCGATGGCGATGGCAATGCCGGTGCCCAGTAGAAGGGTGGTGAAGCTTCCGATCGCGGTGAAGGCGGGCAGGCCGATCAAGGACGGGAACACGAAGGCGTTGGCCGCGCTGCCGCCCATGGCTGCGATGGCACCGCCCACGGCACCGCCGGCAATGCCAAAGTAGAACGGCTTCTTCAGGGGCAGGTTCACGCCGTAGATGCCGGGCTCGGTGACGCCGGCCAGGAAGCCGGAGAACGCCGCCGGTGCCGCAACCTCACGGCGCTTGGCGCTGTGGCTGCGCAGGGCAACTGCCAGCATGGCGGCGGACTGTGCCAGGACGGCGGGCAGCAGGGGTGCCATCATGACGGAGGAGCCGGTCGTGGCGATGTCGTTGAGCATGACGGGGACTAGCCCCCAGTGCAGACCGAACACCACGAAGACTTGCCAGAAGCCACCCATGACCGCTCCGGCCAGCCACGGTGCGAAGCTGAACATGGCCGTGATGCCGGAGGAGAGGCCGTTGGCCAGGAAGATTGTCGCCGGGCCCACGGTCAGCAGGGTTAGCGGGACCATGATGGCCATGGCTAGTAGCGGGGTCATGAAGTTGCGGATGGCCGAGGGAAGCACCTTGAGCAGGAAGCGCTCCAGATATCCCAGGAGCCAGACGGCCACGATGATCGGGATGACCGAGCTGGTGTAGTTCATGACGGAGAAGGGGATGCCGGCGAAATCCGTCTTGGTGCCGTTCAACGCCACGATGGACGGGTAAACCAGAGCACCGGCAATGGCCATGGCGGTGAACTGGTTGGCCTTGAACCGCTTGGCGGCCGTGATGGCCAGGAACAGCGGCAGGAAGTAGAACAAGGCGTCTGCGGATGCATTCAGAATGACGTACGTGGAGTCCTCTGCGGACATCCAGCCGAAGGTTCCGGCCAGGCTCAGGAATGCCTTGAACAATCCGGCGGCCGCCAGCGGCCACAGGATCGGCTGGAAAATGGAGGAGACCATCTGGATGAAACGGTTGAAGATGTTGCCCTTGACTGGGGCATCCTCCGAGGAGTCTTCCTCGCCTCCGAAGCGGCTGATCTTGCCAAGTTCCGCAAACACGGTGGGGACATCGTTGCCGATGACCACCTGGTACTGGCCACCGGCTTTCATCACGGTGATCACGCCGGGCAACTCTTCAACGGCGGCCGTGTTGGCCTTTGCATCGTCGCGCAGCGTCAGCCGAAGCCGGGTTGCGCAGTGGGTGGCTCCCACTATGTTCTCTTCTCCGCCAACACCCTCCAGGATGTCTGCGGCCAATGTCCGGTAATTCACGGAAGCCATGGCAGTCCTTTCTGTCCGCTCTCGTCTTTCGGGCACAAAAAAAGACCCAAGACATACGTTTGACGTAGGTCTCAGGTCTTGCCTCGTATCCGAGTAACAATCCTTACAGGCAGCATTGCCTGCTGCTGAGACTGTACACGTGATTGATGTCACGGACAAGTTTTGTATTGCCGGGGCCACCCCATCCCACACAAAACCGCGCCCGCCTCCCAGAAATGTGCCCGGTCTACGGGGGCGCATTTCTGGGAGGCGGGCACGAAAATCGACGGGGCCGGCGTTCGGGCTAGATGAGCCCGAGTTCCGCGAAGGCCGTGGCAATTCCATCGCGCGACGGCGGCGCGGTGGTGCGGTCGGCGAGGGCCAAGAGTTCGGGGGAGGATCCCTCAATGGCGACACCTATGCCGGCGTAGGCCACCATCTCAAGATCGTTCTGGCCATCACCAAACGCGATGGTGTTGCCCTGCTCGATCCCGAGTTTCGCGATGGCGACCGCCACGCCGTCGGCCTTGCTGATGGTTCGCTGGTACAACTCTCCGGCGTGAGCTCCCTCGTCGGCAATCGAGTTAGCGACCACGGCGATCTCCGCACCGATTTCTGCGGCAATCAGCTCCATGGGGATCGGGGATTCAAAGACGGAAACCTTGGCGAACAGTGGTGACTGGGCGCTCCAGGGCAGCAACGACCCCAGGATGGCGGAGGATCCCTTGCCTGGGCCGTTGGATGATTTATCGAAGTGTGCCTCGATGATGCGCCGCAACCGTTGTTCGGCCGCCGGTGCCACGTGAAGTGATTCTTGGGCTTCCAATACGTAGACGGAATCGTGGGCGTCCAAAACAGCCACGGTTCGGCCCGCCAAATCCGCGGAGAAGCGAGTGTCCAGCAGTACCTCGCCAGCAACTTCCACGTAAGCGCCGGCGCTGGCAACCAGGCCATCAAAACCTGCATCGAGGATGTGTTCGGGCAACATCGAGACGGGCCGCCCCGTGCACAGGAACACCTTGTGCCCGTTGGCGCGTGCAGCCTGCACGGCCAGAACATGCGCTTCGGGCACAATTCCGAAGTCAGCGTACGTGCCGTCAACGTCGAGGAAGATGGCGTGGATGGTCATGGAGTTTGCTTCGGGGGTCATGGTCAGGGAGTCTACCTTGCAGCCCGATGACGCCATTCATGGTCTGCGCCGCCGGCTACGGATTTGACGAAGGTCACAGAAACTGCGCACACTTATCCAAGGATATGTAACTGGGCAACTAGGCAGGATCCGATCATAGAGCGAACCATCGCTCCTTGTTCGGGTCCTTTTTTATTGGCCA
>JBKKBD010000055.1:0-6509 GCA_046714315.1 Specibacter sp. | reverse complement strand
TAAAGGCGCAACTGATTCGTCGCTGTTACCCGGGCCAGCACGTCATTGTTCCAGTCCCCGTTGAAATCGGCTGTGGCGCCCGACAGCACCGATCCAGGCATGGGAAGTGCCGCCAACGCATAGTTCGAACAGGTGATGTCGTAGTCGCGAACATCGTCATACCACTGAGCCAAGTAGACCCTGCCGCCAGAAAAACTTGGTTGCACGCAGCGGTCCTGTGCTTCAGTGGGGTAGTCCAGCCGGCCGGCGGTAGCCCAAACAGGCACACCGGGGATTTGCCAGGAAGCTGTTATTGATGCCCATCCGCTGGCGAAAGAGTACAGCCCGTAGGAGAACCCGGCATCTCTGAGTCCCCGCATCAAGCCTTCGATAATGTAGCGGTTTTCACGTTGCGCAGCAGCCGTTGCGGTGGGCCACGGCTGGGCGGTGCGGGGTTCGACGTCGATCCACACCATGGCGGGGCGGAAACTGTTACGCGCCAGGGTGGCTACGGCGAAGGAGGCCTCCGCAAAACCGACGTTGGACAGCTGTCCGGCACGGCTGGCTGCTGACCATGGACCCCGCGAACCGTAGGTAACTAGTTGGCTTGCGGTCGGGAAGGCGGCCATGGTGTATCCATGGGCTGGCTTGGAATTTGTCCGTACCCACGTGAGCTGGCTGCCCAGGCATGGGTTCTCCGTGAACGGCAGGCCCTTAGTCAAGCCCACCACCACAAATTGGGTCGTGGTCGGTGGCATCGGCAAGCCAAACCCGCCAGCAGCCGTTGAACATTGTGGCCAAGAAATATCGTGCCCTGCCAAGGTTGCGGCTTGGGCCGGTGTTGCCGCCACGAGGACACCGAAGATCAGGCCAAGGACGGCGACCATGCCTTGAACAAGAAGCCGCGTTGGGGACCGCCTCATGGGGACGGTTGCCTGATGCGCAGTTCGTCTGTCGTCTTGGTCCATGGCGTCACTTTCCACTACAAGTTAACCACGCAAGAGTGCCGCACACCAGATGTCGAAGAGGATCTCCTCTTCTGATTTCCGCAAGACTTCTCTCAGCAGCCAAAGCGCTTGGCCGGGGGCCGGATACCTGTGAAAATGGGGGGTGACTTCGGATGGAACTTCAATCCGAAGCAACCAGTTGGAAGCTGCTTTTTGGATTGGGGTTTCACATGTTCGACGTGATCATCAGTGGTGGCGGGCCCACGGGGATGATGTTGGCCAGCGAGTTACGGCTGCACAACGTTGACGTGCTCGTCTTGGAGAAGGACATGGAGCCGAGCAAAGCGGTCCGGTCGCTCGGACTGCATCCACGAAGCATCGAGATCATGGACCAGCGTGGTCTACTGGAACGCTTCCTTGCACTCGGTCAGCAGTATCCCGGCGGCGCCGGCCGCTTCGCCGCGATCGATGTGCTCCACACAGTAATGCTGGACAGCGCACATGACTACGTCCTCGGCATCCCCCAGCCAGTCACGGATCGGCTGCTTGCGGAGCACGCCGTCGAGCTCGGCGCACAAGTACGCCGCGGCGCCGAAGTTACGGGAATCGAGCAGGACAACCAGGGTGTAAGCGTTGAGCTCGCCGATGGCACGCGCCTGCGCTCGCGCTGGCTGGTGGCCTGCGACGGCGGACGCAGCCTAGTGCGCAGATCGCTCGGCATCGACTTCCCCGGCGAGCCGGCAAAGACCGAGTGGCTGCTCGGCGAAGTCAAGGTCACCACACCGCCGGACGAGGTGGCCCAGGTGTCGGAACGAGTTCGTAAAACCAACAAGGGGTTCGGCATTGGCCCTGCCGGAAATGGCCTGTACCGCGCTGTAGTGCCCGCGGCAGCCGTGTCCGAGGACCGCTCGATCCAACCGACCTTGGCTGAGTTCCAAACGCAGCTTCTGGCCTACGCGGGCACCGATTTCGGCGTTCATTCGCCCCGCTCACTGACCCGTTTCAGCGATGCCACCCGCCTTGCCGAACACTATCGAGTAGCCCGTATTTTCCTCGCCGGCGACGCGGCGCATGTCCACCCGCCGCTGGGCGGGCAGGGGTTGAACCTTGGGATCCAGGACGCCTTCAACCTAGGCTGGAAGCTCGCGGCCGAGGTCAACGGGTGGGCTCCGGACGGGCTGCTGGACAGCTACTTCGCTGAGCGTCACCCAGTGGCCGAGGAAGTCCTGACGCTCACCCGCGCCCAGTCTGAGTTGATCTCCCCCGAGCCCGGACCACAAGCCGTGCGCCGCCTGATGGCCGAGCTGATGAAGTTCGATGACGTTAACCGTTTCCTCGCCGAGAAGATCACCGGGATCGGGGTTCGCTACGATTTTGGGGAAGGGCCCGGGCTGCTCGGCAGGCGAATGCGTGACATCCCGCTGCCTCAGGGCCGCCTCTACGAGCTCACTCGCAAAGGCCGCGGTCTCCTTCTGGATGGGACCGGCGAACTCTCGGTGCAGGGTTGGACGGATCGGATCGACCTCGTGACGGACACCAGCGGAAAATTGCCAGTACCTGCGATCCCGCTCCGACCAGACGGTCACGTCGCCTGGATCGGCGAGGACCAGGACAGTCTGCTCCATCCGCTAGCAACCTGGTTCGGCGCCGCCTCTTAATTCAGCTCCGGCGACCTCCAGCCCAAAGCCCATAAACGAGGGGAAGCGTTGAGGCGATCATCAGGAAGTTGCCTAGGGCGGTGTCATTCGCCCGGACCACGGAACCTGCTATCAGCAATGCACCAAAGATCAGTGCGGCAACTGCCAGATGCACCGTGCGGATAAGCCGGGCCACCTGCCGTTCCAGGCGCGGACTGGCCACAGCTAGCGAACCATTCTCGATGTGGGTGATCAGGCCGTCCATGCGTTTTGGCAGGCGCAAGGTAACTGCTGCGGCGTCGAGCGCTTGGGTCGCTACATCCTTGAGGATGTTGCCGCGCTCATCACGCAGCAGCTGCGCCGCGTAGGGTTCAACCGAATCCCACAGATTGAACCTGGCATCCAGCGAGCTGCACACACCCGACGTCAGGGACATGGCGCGGATGATGAGCAGGAAGTTCTCCGGCAACTGGAACGGAAGCGAGCGAACCACATCACCAAACTCCGTTGCGAAATCACGGAACTCCCGCGGGTCCACGTCACGAAGCTCGGCGAATCCCATCCCACCAAACCTGGCGAAGAGGAGCGTCATCGCCCGCTCGAGCTCGGCGGTATCGGCCGAGGGCACCAGCACACCGATATCGCCGATGGCGGCAACCAACCCTTTCCCGTCCCGCGAGGCCGCCGCGATCAGCAGCTTCCGCAGGCCATTGCGGGTCGGCTGCGGAACCTCGCCCATCATGCCAAAGTCGATGAACGTCAGCTTCCAGGGGTGCTCCGCGGAGGGATCGGCAACGGGCGTGACAAAGATATTGCCGGGATGTGGATCGGCATGAAAAAAGCCGTTCGTGAACAACTGCTCAAACATGACAGACGCGAAAACCGGAGCAACCTCCACCGGGTCGATCCCCGCCGCGATGAGCGCCTGCGAGTCGGTAATCTTGATTGCCGTGACATCCTCGAGCGTCAGCACCCGGCGGGTAGTTCGCTCCCAAACGACGCCGGGCACCGTCACCCTCTTGTCGGTGGAGAAATCAGCAGCAAACCGTTCCAAATTCGCCGCCTCGTTCAAATAGTCGATCTCCTCAAGGCTCGTCTTCGCAAACTCCTCGACCAATGCGGGGACGTTAGCCCGTTTGGACACGAAGCGGATGCGGCTTAGCCAGCCCGCCACTTTGCGCAGCGCGGCTAGATCGACGCCGACAATCGCACCGATGCCCGGCCGTTGTACCTTCAACACCACAGTTTGGAGTCCGGTATCGGCGGCATTGCCAGGAAGGAGTTTCGCCCGGTGTGCCTGCCCAAGGGATGCGGCGGCGATGGGGTTCTCCTCCACCGAGGCAAAAACCAGCTCCAGTGGCGCACCCAGCTCCGCCTCGGCAAGGGCCCGTAATTCAAGGAACGGAACAGGCGGCACCTCGTCCTGAAGGCCTTCCAATTCGGCTGTGATTTCCGGCGGGAGCACGTCGAGTCGTGACGACATGAACTGCCCCACCTTGATCATCAGGCCCCCAAGGTCCACGGCCAGAACATGGAAGCGTTGGGCGAAGTGCCGCATCCGGTTGGCTCTGGTGCGTTCGGCAACCCTGGACAGCCCAAGTCTCGGGAGGAATAGCTCAAACCACCATGTCACCGTCAGATTCCACGCGGCGAAGCGTAGGATGCGGCGGTAGCGAGCACGGGTGCCCCCTGCGCCGGCCATCTGCCCTGCTTGCCCTGCTTGCCCGCGACGATCCGACTTCAACCCTGTCAGTCCTGGGCGAGGATCGAGTACAGGCGCCGACGAGCATCGTTCAGGACCTCAACGGCTTCCTGCACCTGCTTGGCCGATCCGGTGCGGCCCACCTGGGCCGCGGCCTGCGCCAGTTCCATACCCGCTTTGGGCAAGGCCGCAAACCCTCCGCCCGGCGTCGGACCGGCAGAGTCCCAAGGTGCCGATCCGTCGTCCCCCACAACGGATTCCCGGCCTGCCTCGGTCAGCGAGTAAATCTTGCGGCCGTTGGACTCCTCAGCACTAATCAAGCCCTCATCAGCCAGCAACTGCAAAGTTGGATAAACAGAACCGGCACTGGGCTTCCAGCTACCGCCGCTGCGCTCCTCGATTTCGTGAATAATCTGGTAGCCGTGCATCGGCCGCTCTGCCAGAAGTGCCAGTACCGCCGAGCGCACCTCACCTCGACCGGCCCGTGTGCCAGAGCGCTTTTCAAACTTCGAACGCAACTCCTCGACGGCTTGCCACACACCGTCGATGTTGTTGCCCATAAATCCGCCTGCAGGGAATGAATTATGCATCGTGCTCTCCTCAGTGAATCGTGAACGATACTCAACGATAGCTAACGATATACCCTGACTGCCCCAAAAACAATGATCACTTTGGATGACGTGGATGTAAGTAACCCACCCAAGGAATAGCCCTGGACGCAACCTAATGTAGACCAGCCTGGACCCGTCAAATCGCACTCAGCACGAACAGCCTAAGTAGCTTGACGTCTGGCCAATTAGGGAGACCGCTGATCGGGAATTCTTGAGGGCGGACCTTGCCGCACCTTGGGTCCGCGCCGCCGGAGCCTCTGCAGGGTCGACCCTGGCAGCGCAGCCACGACGATTGCGGCAAGGGTGAGCAATGTGCCGAATACGGTTTGCGGATAGACCACACTTCCAGCAACCGGCAGCAGCCAGTCCATCAAGAGAGCGCCGATCAATTGCCCGGCGATCATGCTCAACCCGGTCAGCAGCACGCCAATACGCCGGATCAGCAGGGCGCTCAGGACCAGATTGATGCAGCCCAGCACGCCGCCTACATACAACCATGGATCGGTTGGCAGCGTGGGCAGTCCACCGGTGAGGGCCAGCTTCAGAATCCAGATCAGCGCCAACGCCACGCTGCCAACCGCATAGTTGATCAGAGTCCCCGGTATTGGCGACCCAATCTGGGCGGCGATCCTTCCGTTCACGGCGTGCTGAAAGGTCATCAACACGCCGGCTAGGGCAACAAATGCCAAAGGAACCAACATGGCGAGAGGGTCCCCAGATCCGGAGATCCGCGGCGACACCGCCCAGAACACCGCGCAAACCGTGAGGATCACACCAAGCACCCGAAGTGCAGTGACGGCTCGTTTGCCGCCGGGGCCAAGGCCGATCCGGTCCACAGCGAGGCCGCTGACGGTCTGGCCGGTTACAACTGCCACCGTGTAGATAGCGATCCCGACGCTTGCGACAAAACTGGTCTGCGCAAAGATAAAGTAAGCACCAATCAATCCCGCTGCATGGAAGTACCACGGGATGCTCCGCCTACGCGTATCCGCGAGGAGCTTCACAAACGCAGTGCGACCGCTGGGAATGACCAGAGTAGCGACTGCCATGACCAACGCCGCTCCCCCGAAGCTGAACAAACCGGCCAGCAGCGAATCCTGGAGCCGGTGCCCCAGTTCACCGTTGATGCGAGCCTGCAGCGGCAAGGTCAAGCCCGCAGCAACAGCCAACGGGACACCCATAACCAGTACACGTGCTGCCGACCTAAGCTGCGGCCTAGTATCGGTACCGACGGCGGAGGCCATGCTAAAAGTTCACCGGAGACGCCACGCCAAGACCTTGGGCAGTTAGCCCAGCTGGGCTGCCGAATTGCCCAACAGGAGAGTTCTCGCATCCCGTGCAGCGACTGGTGGGTTTCAGGTTCATGGCGTTCTCCAAGAGGCGGTCTAAGAATCTAAGATTTTGTCCCCGACATCAGAGAATATTTTCACCGGGGCAATAATGCAATGAACAGGATCCAAGGAGTATCAAAAGACTGGCAATCGAATGCCCTTTGAGCTCTTACGTCGTTGACTGATGCCACCTTAGCGCTGGCGAAATCAATAATGCAACCGATTGCCAATATGCGAGATCACATGACGATTCGCGAACTACAACATCCTCGAAGCAACGAGTGTAGTTTGACTCAAAATGA
>JBKKBD010000054.1:0-40426 GCA_046714315.1 Specibacter sp. | reverse complement strand
GTGCTTGGTGTCTTCGAAGCGCTTGATGGAGGCTTCCAATTCGGCCTCGGCGGCTGCGCGGTCGGCCCAGCCCTCAGCCTTGACCCACTTGCCGGGCTCCAGGTCCTTGTAACGGGTGAAGAAGTGCTCGATTTCCTTGACCAGGAATTCGTCAACATCGGAGAGTTCCTGGATGTGGTCGAAGCGCTTGTCGTCAACAACACACAGAACCTTGGCGTCGCCGCCGCCGTCGTCGGTCATGTTGAATACAGCGATGGGGCGGGCATCCACCACAACGCCCGGGTGCAGGTCAAAGTCCTGCAGCATGACAAGTGCGTCCAGGGGATCGCCGTCTTCGCCCAGGGTGTTGTCGAAGAAGCCGTAGTGGGTGGGGTACTGCATCGAGGTGCACAGCACACGGTCCAAGCGGACGCGGCCGGTCTCGTGGTCAACTTCGTACTTGACGCGTGATCCGCGGGGGATCTCGATGGTGACGTCGTGCTTCATCGTTATGCTCCTCATGAGGGTGGTGCGCGCAGCCAGACGCGGCCTTGCACAGGAATTCCGTCTAGTATGAGGATATAGGCGCTTTCGTTGCGCTAAAAACCCGCCCGGAATTTCCGGGCCCACTCTTGTCATTTTCCCGCCACGTTTGGTGTGCCGGGACCATCCGCGAAGGAACTGCCTGCTCAATGGGACGCACGTCAAAAGTTGTGACGAGCGGGTTGCTCATATGCGCCTTGGCCGCCGTGAGTGTTCCCGCTGGCCTGCAGCTTGTACCTGCCTTCCTCCCGCAGGATCCGGCGGCCGTTGCTGTTCTGCCGGCGGCCCAGGAGACACCCACCACCTTGGGTGAGGTCACTGGAGTGGCTCCGTTGGTTTCCACGGCGCCCCTGCCTGACGCCGCAACCCTTGCCACAGAACTGAAGAAGGCGTTGACCTACGACGCCGCAGGTACTTTTGGCATGTATGTCGCCGACGCCGTGACCGGCCAGGCAATATTTTCTCAGGCTGGTGAGACCGCCAAGACTCCGGCATCAAACCTGAAGCTGCTGACGGCCGGTGCCGCGCTGCGGACGCTGGGCACGAATACCCGTTTCAGCACCTCCGCCGTTTCGGGTGCGACGCCCAATGAGATTGTGCTGCTTGCCGGCGGGGACGCCATGCTGGCTGCCGGTGAGAGCGATGCTGATGCGGTAATGGGTCACGCCGGGCTGGCCACCCTGGCCCAACAGAGCGCCACGGCGCTCGCAGCCGCCGGTGTCAGCGGTCCGGTGACGATCGTCATCGACGACACCTTGTTTACCGGTCCGGCACTGAATCCCAAGTGGACCGACGGCGACGTTGACGCTGGCGAAATTGCGCCGATTTTCCCGATGGCCTTGTACGCCGGACGAGTTGCTCCCGAGGTGTTGACCGGGGGCCGCCCGCAGGATTCAGCTGTTTCCGTTGCGGAGGCCTTCGCCAGCGCTCTGGAGAGCGCTGGAGTGTCCACCACTGGCGCCATTACGCGAGGGACAGCGCCAGCTTCCGTTGCTTCCACAGCCTCCGGCCAGGCCCGACCAGGCTCGGTGCTGGGGTCGGTCAGTTCTGCCACGGTGGCTGAGCAGACGCAGTACATGCTGGCCGAATCCGATAACTATGTGGCCGAGGTCCTTGGCCGAATGGTGGCCGTGAAGCTGGGTCTTCAGGCCAGCAACGACGGCGCCGTGGCCGCCGTCCGCCAAGTTGTTACCGAGCTGGGGCTGTCCTTGGATGGTGTTGTGACAACAGATAACTGTGGCCTCGCAACCGGTAATCTGATCAGCCCCGAAAAGTTCGTGACTCTGCTGAACCTGATGCTGGCAGATCCCGCCGCGGATATCGGTCAGGCACTGCCCGGGCTTCCCATCGCCGGGCTGACCGGGTCCTTGGGCAATCGCTTTGGCAACTCTTCCCAGCTAGACGGTGCCGGGGTGGTCCGCGCCAAGACCGGTTCCCTGAACCAGGTGACGTCCTTGTCCGGTTACGTCATCAACAGCGACGGCAGACTTCTGGTCTTTTCCATTCTCGGCAATGGCCTGACCGGTGGTGCCGCAGCCGCTCGCCCTGTGGTCGATGCGGCCGCGGCAGTGCTGGCCCGCAGCTAGTTAGCCCGTCTTGGTTAGCCCGGTCTTAGCTAGCAAGAGCTTTCTCGAGGGCATCGCCACGCTGGGTGAGATAGCTGCCCAGGGTCTTTGATTTCTCCGCAATCTCCTCCTCGGTCAAACCATCACTTGCCGGGATTGACTCGGTGATGGTGGTCAGAAGTGATTGTGCGGTTCCTTCGGCAAACACCTGACTGTAGAGCTCCTCATAGGCCGAGTCGTACAGTTTCTTGAAAGTATCCGAAGCAAGGAAGCGGGTCTTGAGCGTGTTACCGCCCATTCCGCCCCCGACACCACCCTTGCCGCCGCCCATGGACAAGGATTCGTCCGGGCTTGCTGTGGCGTTGCCGCTTAGCGCCAAGTTCAAATCCCACGAGATGACGGAGATCTTCTTCGTGGTCAGATCGTAGCTGAGGTAGTAATTCTGGCCGGGGCCGGCCATGTCATCGGAGTTGGCCAGCAAATTCTGCGTAGCCGCATACTTGGCAAAAGAATCCACATCAACCCAGGTGGCCAGTTCGGCATCAAAAGTGGCGTCATCGGCCTCGTCCAACCATTTGAGGAAGGCAACGATCGGGGCGGCATCCTGCGTGTCCGTTTTGTTTAGCTGCTTGAATTGGTCTTCGTAGACTGAGAGGTCATCACCTTGGTAGCTGAAGCTTGATTCGGCGTCAGCCTTAAAGACCACGCTATTGCCATCATCGACGCCATCGCCGTATTCCTCGTCGGGGTTTTCCAGCAGCAGGCGCGTCTGGGTTGCCGAGCCGTTGACCGAATACGTTGTGTAGGCGTAGCGCTGGGTGGACTGTCCCGTGGCTGCCGTAACTGACAGTGCCAGAGCCTCGTTGATGACTGGGGTGCCCGGGCGGAGGGCCAACTCGGTCAGGCCCTCATAGTCGGTGCCGTCGACATACTTATCGAAGCGGATGAGCAATGGCAGTGACGCCGGATCATCCGCAGAGATGTCGGCGGAATCGCCCATCCCGCCCATGCCTGCGGGTGCGTCACCGCCACCCATATTCGCCATATCCGTAGGCATATCGGTTGGCATGGTGCCATCGGCGCCTTCCGGGGGATTCCCGCGGCCGCCCATGCCGCCGGCCATATCTGTCGGCATGTCGGTAGGCATGGTTCCATCGGCTGCCCCGGCCGGGCCCATTCCGCCACCTGTGCCACCAAGGCTTCGCAGGGTGGAGTTGCCCTTGAGCCTGACGCCGACGTTTTCAATCAATGTTCCATCGATCGTGATATCAGCGCTGATCCAAGCCTTGTCCGAATCGCTTTCGTAGGCCGCGATCATAGCGTCGTAATCGTCGTCGTCCCAGACGATGCTGACGTTGTGTGTGGCAGTGGCGTCGAACAGCTCGACGGCACCTGTGATTGAGGTTCCTGCCTTGCCGGTGACAGCACCATCACTGGAGACGGAACAACCGGACAGAGCTAGGGCGAGGACGGCCGCGGTCGCGGAGAGGGCTTTGGCTTTCTTACGAATTTTACTCAGGAACGGCTTTTTGGCCATGGTGGTTGGTCCTTGGGTTGAGTTGGAAGTGCATCTGGCGAGGGATTGCCGGGGGTTAGCCCATGCCGGGCCCGCCGCCCATGCCGCCGCTTGTGGTGTATTCCCCCGCCACAGCCGTTGACGCTTCCGTGGCGCCAGTGGCGGAACCTGTGCCGAGCCCGGCCTCAACATCTGCCGTTCCGCCGGTCAGGACCGTGTATTCCTCTCCGGCCTTGAGGTCGGCACTCGAGAAGACGATCGAGGCCGTCTGCTTTGTGGTCACAAACGTTGCCACAACGGCGCCTGTTGAGTCGGTGATCTGAACTGCTGTTCCGGCGGCAACAGGGGAGTCAAAGCTGATCTGAAGGCCGGACTGGGTCGAGGTCTCACTGGGGGTGACAACCATCCCGGCGCTGCCTGCTGCTGCGACTGTGCCGCCGGTGACAGTCAGATCGCCGTTGACGTCGAGGGCACCATTGCCGTTTGAGGAGGGCCCATTGACAACAACGGTTCCGCCGCTAATTGAGGCATTGCCATTGGAGTCCAGTCCGTCGCCCTCGGCGTTGACTGTCACCGTTCCGCCGGAGATATCCAGGGAGAAATCACCGACGGTATCCATACCGCCTCCGCCACCCATACCGCCTTGTGCGGAATCGGTAGTTGCTGTGGACCCGCCGGCGGCATTGAGTCCGTCGTCGTTGGAAGTGATGTTGACGGTGCCACCCGAGATGGCAATGTGGGGGGCCTCGAGACCTTCTTCGGATTTGGAAACTGTGGCGGTGCCGTCGCTGATGGTCAGCGTTGTGGCTGCCTTGATGCCGTCATCGCCGGCGGCCACATTCAGCGTTCCGCCGGTCATCAGGAGCCAGCCACGGTCGGTTTCGGTATCGTTCGTGGACTTAACGCCATCGCCGCCTGCAATCACCGAATAGACGCCGTCCAGCAGCACCGTGTAGTCCTTGCCCTTGATGCCATCGTCTGCCGCTTTGACGGTGACATTGCCAGCGGCAAGCACCAGCCCGTCTTTGGAGACAATGCCATCCTCGTAGTTGCCGTTGACGGCCAGCGTGCCCGTTCCGGCGATGGTGAGATCGGCCAAGGAGTAGACGGCGGCGTTGGCGGCATCGGTTCCCGTATCCGTGTAGCTGGCGGCATCACTGAAGGTATTGGTGGTGCCGTCCTCAAGGAAGAGCAACACCTCGTTGGCGCTTTGAATATCAACGGCCGAGCCGGTTGAACTGGTGACCGTGGCATTGTCCAAAATAATGCGAACGACATCTTCTTCTCCTGCAGCAACAACCAGTTCGCCATCGCCCAGCGTTCCGGAGACCCGGTACGTTCCGCCGGCGGTGATGGTCACCGTGTTGCCATCAACGGAAACGGCATCGGCGTTGGTACCCGTGGCTGCGCTGGAACTGTCGGCCAGGGTCACCGTGGTTTCCTTTGCGGCGTCCCACGTCAGATCGTCAGCATCGAAGTGGGTTGACTCGGAGATGCTGCTGGCCAGCTCGGCCGTCGTACCGCTGGTGACCACGCTGGTGGCCGACGACGCGGCAGCAGTGGTGGGATCCGCCGTCGAACTTGAGGACTGGGCTGAACAGCCAGCCAGGGCCAAGGCCAAGGCGAGTGCCGCTACGGAGGTGGCGCGTTGTGCTCGGGAGAAGAATTTCATGGTGGATTCCTTACTGGTTCGGGGGTTGCGGCATGTTCAGTCGCAATGTGCGGTGCCAACGGTTGGCTGGCAGATGTGGCATGAGGGTGGCCATGCCGGTGGCAAATTTTGAGATCCGGGAGGGGCGGATGCCGTTCCTCCACAGGTGCTTGTCGAGCTGGCCGGGGGCGGAGCCGGACTTCGTTTCCACCACGAATTGATCCGTCATGATCAGCGGATTGGCTCCAGGCAGTGACCAGGCGACGTTCACATCAATCGTGGCCCGGCTGTTGGATGCCGGAAGGTAGAGGGTGATCCGCCCGTAGACGGTTTCCAGGACGGGAGCTAGATTGACCGGCGGCCTCTGGCCTGTTCCCAAGAGTGTTTCGGCGATGTAGGCCGCACCCTCATCGGTAATGGTGGAGCGATCGGCAACGTCGTAAGGAATGCGTTCCTTGACCGTGGCGCTGCGCGATCCCTCCGTTTTGACCTCGAGGAAGCTGACGCCGCTGTCGAGGTAGCTGCGGGTGCGGATCTTGTAGCGCCGTCGCCTGCCATAGGCGGCCAGGTGGTAGCTGTCCAAACCGGGGGTGTCGAAGTAGACGGAATCGTAGGGGAAGATCTGCAAGCCGTTGGTGTCCAAGACCTGCACCTGCGCGTCAAAACTGTTGAAAATCTGAGTGAATTTGTCTACCGGGACCAGATACTTCCGGTCAATCCGGGTCTGTAATGCCGCGGTGATGTTCAGTTCCTCAAGTCCGATGGTTGGCAGCGTGTCCAGCCGGGGACTGAGGGTGCTCTGGTAGCTCAGGTTCACGAGGCACCAACCTGGTCAAAGCCGTGGCCGGCCGGGGCAGGGAGCTGTTCCTGAATCGGTCCGCGCGGTGCTAGTTCCTGTTTGCGGTAGACGCCAACCTCGAAACGGACATCTACGTGGGTCTTGTCGTTGACCAGGTCAAGGCACTGGACAATAACGGTGTGCACGGTGCCGCCAAGGACCTCTTCCAGCCGGGCCTTCAGGGCTGCCGGATCGGCGATGGCCTGATCCAGGATGACGCTCTGTTGGCGGTAGGAAGGGAGAACGCGGGGGCTGTCGCCAATGAACATGACAACAAGGATCAGCGCCATCAGCGAAAGCGAGAGCCACAGTGGCTCAACACCGAGTCCGGCAATCAGGCCAAGGGCCAGCGCCGAGAAGTAATACGCCACCTCATGCTGGGACAGTTCGGTGGATCGCAGGCGGATGATCGAGAGGACACCGAACAGGCCAAGGCCAAGTCCGACGCCGGCGGCCGAGCTCGAGAGGGCCGTTGCCACGGCCAGGACGCCAACATTGATGCCGAGGTAGGAGACCACCAGGTCGCGTCGCCGGTGCCGGCGCAGATACATACCAAATGTCAGCACCATAATTGCCACAAGATCGGCGGCCACGAATATCCAAGCGTTCATAATTGTCTCCAAATTCAAGGTTCAAAAGGGGTTCTATAACTAGACTTCCGCGTGAATCTGTGCTGAATCTGTGCTGGTGGGCAGCTGAGCTTGTGAATACATATTCGTTGCCGATTTCTTTTCCTTGGCGGTGGCCCGCTCGCGAAACAGGAAACGTTTTTGCACGGCGAAGCTGAGCAAAAACAGGATTATCTCGGTCAGAATTTTGGCCGGAAACGCAGGCAGGCCAGCTTCTGTGAAACTGATCAAGAGCGCGTAGTTGGAAGCCAGCAGGACGGCCACTAAGGCGAAGTAGCGTAGCGCCGTTCCTTTGAAAGGTGCCGATCGCCCTTCGGGGAAAACGAGGCGTCGGTTGACGGCGAAATTGGCGGCCGAACTGATGGCTCTGGCGCCCACTACGGCCATCCACAGGGATCCCGTGGCGGTCATGAGGACAAGAAAAGCCACGGTGTCCACCAGGAACCCCATGAACGATGACAGGGAGAACTTCAACAGCGGTGCATAGATCCGCAGGGAGTCACGGAGGGGGCGGAAATGCGATGACTCATTCTCGGAGATGTAGATGGTGGCGATGCTGACGCTTTCAAAGGTGTAACCCTGTGAGCGGGCTTCCAGCAACACATTGAGCTCATACTCATAGCGGTCGCCACGCACCGATAGCAGCCAGGGAAGTAGCTGGGCCGGGTAGCCCCGCAGGCCCGTTTGGGTATCGCGAAGCCACGTGCCGGTCGCCAGGGCGAAGAAGAACCTCGTGGCAGAGTTACCGAAACTGCTGCGCAGCGGAACTTGGCCACTGAAGTGACGCTCACCCAAGACAATGGCGTTGTTGGGCGTAATTGCCTGGGCAACGCGAATTATGTCTGTGACGCAATGCTGGCCGTCGCTATCGGCACACACCACATCGTGGCCCGGCAGATTGGCGGCAATGTAACCGAAACCCGTTTTGAGGGCCTGCCCCTTGCCATGATTATTGGGGTAAGCAATGACCGTGGCGCCAAGAGCCGCTACCTGCGCAAAGATTGCGTCGAAGTGTGGCCCGCTGCCGTCGTTGACGACCACAATCCTTGCTCCGGTGCCGGAATTATTCAGTGCGTGGATCAGCTCGGGGAGTTTTTCATCTGGTTCAAAGGAGGGGATTAAGATGATCATCGCTGTCTACCTCGCCAAGTAGAGAATGTCGGAGGTGCCGCGTTCCTGATTCTTGCCCAGGGGGTTGTTCACGAGCGAGCCGTTGAAATACATGGTTGAGGATCCACCGCCGTCGATGTTGTACGCCGTGGTTGCTCCCTGATCGAGCATGATCTGGGCCAATTCGGGGATGGTGACACCCGTGCTATACCCGGTGGAGCGGCCATCCACCACCACGAAGACCAGTTGATTGGTGCCTAGGACGCCGATTGCCGTTCGCGGCTGGAGTCCCTGAATGGAGTGGTTGCCAAAATTGGTGTCGACCTCGATGCTGTCAATGCCGTCCTTGACGGCGCCGTTCTCAATGAGCGAGGGACCGAAGGAGAGCGTGTTCCACACACCGTTGGCCACGAGGGTTGCGGCGTCGGTTGCCGTCTCGTCATACACCTCCACAGTTCCATCACGGTAAAAAGCAAGGCCTTCCCTTGCTCCGGCGTCGCGGTAGGAAACACCGTTGCGAATCACAATTCCGGTATCGCGGAAGCCATAATAATCGCCATTGATGGCGAAGATGGCGTCCTTGTCCGCGGCAATGGCGGAGGTGTTCTCGGTGATATTTTCCCCGAAGCTGTTCTGCGCGAACGCGGATTTCAACGCTGTCGCATCGCTCAGATCGATCTTCGCGGTGAAGTAGTTCAGCGTTGCGTCGCCGCTTCCGGTGGTGACCTGTTCAATGGTGAGGTTTGCGTTGGCGGACGTGAAACCGTTGTCACCTACGACGGCGGCAGCATCGGCGGCGCTTGTCGCGGCGGCGCTCGCCGTGGTGCTGGATTGTGACGAGGCCGCGCTGGCTTCGTAGGCGTCGACGTCGTTGATTTCAACGTGCTCCACGACGAACCGGTCGAGGGCCCAGGCCGTGGCCCCGCCGGCGGAGAGAAGGAGTCCGAGGGCGCCACCCAGGACAACGCGCCGAGTTGGGGTTTTCTTGGCACCGGCAGCAACGGGTGCTTGGTCTGTGGATATTTGGTTTGCGGGAATTTGCTCTGTGGGAGGGGAAGAAGTGTTCATACTTCTTTTTTACGCAGGCACCCTGTGCCGTTTGCGTCCCCTACCTTGTGCTGAAGCTGTGAGCCTTAGTTGGTGTGCTGCTGGACCGGCAGCTGGAGCGTAAAGCACGTCCTGCCGGGGACGCTGGTCACGGTGATGGTGCCCTGATTTGCTTGTGCCAGGGCGTCGACAATGGCCAGCCCAAGCCCAGAACTGTTGCTTCCGTTGCTGCTGGAACGCGCGGCATCGGCCCTGCTGAAGCGCGTGAATATTTGATCGATGAACTCTTGGGGGATGCCCTCTCCGTTGTCCTCGATGGTCAGCGTTGCCATCCCCTTGACGGCTGTCAGGCTCACCCGAATGTGGGTGCCGGCAGCCGTGTGCTTTGCCGCGTTCGAGAGGATGTTGATGATGATTTGCCGCACTTCCGATTCCACGGCAAACACCAACACCGGTTCCTCGGGGAGCTGCAAAGCCCATGAGTGGTCCTGTGCGGCAACTTTGCTGTCCTGCGTGGTTTCCATCAGCAGATCCGTCAGGTCAACTGATTCCGGTGCACCCCGTTGGCCCTCATCAAGCCGGGCCAGGAGCAGCAGGTCTTCTACCAATGCGGACATCCGCCGGGATTCACTGTCTACCCGACGCAGCGCAGAGGACCCGGACGGTGTGAGCTTCTCGCTCAACAGGACAAGTTCTGTGTAGCCGCGGATCGAGGTGAGGGGAGTACGAAGTTCATGACTGGCATCGGCGACGAACTGACGCACCTTCACCTCGCTGGCATGGCGGGCCGCAAAGGAGCGGGTCAAGTGATCCAGCATGTTGTTGAATGCCACACCCACATCACCAATTTCGGTGCCGGGTGCCGACGCCATGGGCGGGATGCGCACGTTGATGGGCGCTTCTCCCGAGTCCAACGGCAGGGAAGCAACAGTGGTTGCCACAGCGGAAAGTTCATCCAGGGGGCGCAGGGAGCGCCTGATGATGATGGTCCCAACCAAGCCGATCAAGGCCAGACCGAACGCGGAAACCACCACCGTTGTCCACGCAAGGGAGTTCAGGGTTGAGTCCCGCTCCGCGGTGGGGAATCCCACCACGAGTTTTCCACCCGTCGGCATGAACGTCGAGGATGCGGAGAGCCGGTAGGTGCCGCTGGAGAGGTTCAGTTCGGTGGCCTGACCGGTGGGGGTCAGGTGTTGGATTTGCCGTAGATCCGCCGCAGTCAGGGCGATGGCGGAACCGTCTGCCTGAACAACAGATGAGTCAATGACAGTGGTTTGTGAAGCGGTCTGGGAGAACAGCGCCAGCAGCGTTCCTGGTCGCTGGCCTCGGGTATCCAACGGATTGGGCTGTCCGGAGGGTAGCGGTGACGCCTCATCGGGGTTGACGACGGAACCTTGCGGCCGGTCCTTGGGGCCCGCGGAGCGTGCCGCCGATTCGTGCAGACTGCTGTCGATTTGAGCCGTGAGGTAAGTGGTCATGGCCAGGTGGCTCACGATTCCAATCGTGGCGCAGATGGCGGCCAGCAAGGCCAGGACGGCGAGAATCAACTTGGTTCGCAGCCTGTGGGTCCGCTGTCTCCGCGCACCGGGTTGCGCCCTGGCGCTGGTGGGGCCGGTCACTAACTGGCCGGCTTGAGGACGTAGCCAACGCCGCGGACGGTGTGAATCATGGGGGAGCGTCCGGCGTCGATCTTCTTGCGCAGGTAGGAGATGTAAAGCTCTACGATGTTCGCCTGGCCGCCAAAATCGTAGTGCCACACTTGATCGAGGATTTGGGGTTTGCTGACCACACGCCGCGCGTTTTCCATGAGGTAGCGCAGCAGCTCCCACTGGGTGGCGGTCAGATCGATGTCCGTGCCGCCGCGGGTGACCTCGCGAGTATCAAAGTTCAGGACCAGATCGCCCACAACAATCTCGGCGTTGTCCGAGGATGCAATGCCGGAGCGTTGTACCAACCGGTGCAGGCGCAGCATGACCTCCTCCATGCTGAAGGGCTTCGTAACGTAGTCGTCACCGCCCGCCGCCAACCCGGCAATCCGGTCGTGAACGCCGTCGCGTGCTGTCAGGAAAAGGGCAGGGATGTCCGTGGCGAACTCGCGGATCTTTCCCAGCGCCTCGATGCCGTCCATTCCGGGCATCATGACATCAAGGACCAGTACGTCCGGGCGGAAGGTGCGGGCCGTGCGGACGGCCTCGGCGCCGTCGCCCGCCGTGGCAACTTCCCAACCGGCCATGCGCAGGCCCATGCTGATCAGTTCCGTCAGGCTCGCTTCATCATCGACTACCAGGGCGCGGATGGGGCTGCCATCCGGGTGCGACAGCGGCGGCAGGTCGGTGAAGGAAATCCGCGGGTTCTGCGTCATGAACGTGAGTCTTTCGTAAAGGCCGGCCACTGTGTGACCTGCATCTTGTGGTTCCAACAGTAATTGCCCGCGGCTCAATCCGGCGGCCCTTTAATTGCTTTTATCTCAGTGTGACCGGCATTTCTAGGCCGCATCTAGTCTGATCCTGTGCTTCAGCTGTGAGCTGGCGGCCAGCTTTCAGGCATCTGTGGTCTGATGGTATTTATGACTCCGCAGAGCGAAACCATATCCACTGAGCTGCCCAGCATGATCAATTGGGAACTTGCCGCAAAGACGGCCGCAAACTTGACGCCGGCCGGGCCCGCGCTGAAGGGATCGGAGATTTCCTCGGCCGTGGAAAACCTGCGGCTCATGGCGGAGAGGTCCGTTCCGCACGTTCACGAAATCAGCCGGCTCGAGGCAGCGAAGGACCTTCGCGATTCCGAGGTGCTGGTGGTGGACAGGGCCTCCTGGGCCAGGGCCAATACCCAAAGCTTCGCCGTCATGATGGATCCGGTTTTACGTGCCGTTGCAGCCAAACACGCCGGTTCCGCACAGGGAAACAGTAACGCCCTTAGTGCCACGGTGACGGGCACCCAATTAGGCGGGTTGTTGGCCTTCATGTCCAGCAAGGTCCTTGGCCAGTACGATCCTTTTGCCGCTTTGGCGCCTACCCGTTCCGCAGAGCAACAAGCATCCGGCGGGCGCTTGCTGCTGGTAGCTCCCAATATCATTACGGTCGAGCGCGAACTCAAGGTTGACCCGTCCGATTTCCGGCTCTGGGTGTGCCTGCACGAACAGACCCACCGCGTGCAATTTGCCGCCGCGCCATGGCTGCGGCACCACATGCTCAGCGAGATCGAGAAGCTCGGATCACTCTTAGTGGGGGACTCGGAGAAATTTGGCGAACGGCTCCTTGAGTCTGTGAAGTCCATGGGGTCCAAGTCATCGGGGTCCAAGTTGCTTGCGACCGAGGGCGGGGATCCCAGCCGCGGTGGCGTCCTGGATCTGCTGCAAAATCCTGAGCAAAAGGCCGCCCTGTCACATCTGACGGCGGTCATGAGCCTCCTGGAAGGCCACGCAAACGTTGTCATGGACGGCGTTGACCAGCGGATCGTGCCGACCGTTCGCACCATTCGCCAGCGCTTCAACGGCAGGGGCAAGGACCGCGGCATGATTGAAAAGTTCATCCGCAACCTCATCGGCCTGGACGCGAAAATGCGCCAATACAGTGATGGGGCAAAATTTGTCCGCGACGTTGTGGCCGTGGCCGGCATGGACGGCTTCAACAATGTCTGGACGCAGGCGGAGAACCTGCCCACGGAACCGGAGATCCACAACGCCCGGCTCTGGATTGAACGGATGGGCCTGTAATTGGAAACCGCCTTCACGCCGCACGAACATCGCCGGGCCCGCGGTCGTCTTGACCCCACGGTTGGCAAGGCACGGGCCATGGTGGGAGAGCTTTTGGGCCTGAAAACCACCGGCAAGAACAGACCCGTTGAGAACCCACCCCTGATTTTGGTTGGGTGCAGTGGCGGGCCGGACTCGCTGGCACTGGCGGCCGTCTGCGCGTTCTTCGCAACCCGCGGGGAAGTCCGTGTGGGTGCCGTGGTGATTGACCACCAGATGCAGGACGGCAGCGCTGAGGTGGCCCAGGAAACCGCGGCCCAGCTGCGTGGTTTGGGCCTTGACCCGGTCATGGTGCGCGCAGTTGATCTCCAGCACGACGGTGTTGGCCCGGAAGCGGCAGCCCGAGCCGCCCGCTTTGGCGCACTTGAGGCGGCGGCACGAGAATCCGGCGCCCAGAATGTCCTACTGGGACACACCCTAGACGATCAGGCCGAGTCGGTCCTTTTAGGGCTGGCCCGTGGCTCGGGAACTCGCTCCCTGGCCGGCATGCGCGAACGTCGCGGAATCTACCTCCGCCCCTTCCTTGCCCTGCGCCGCCATGAGACATTGGCCATATGTGACGCGCTCTCCTTGGTGCCGTGGCACGATCCCACTAACCAGGATCCGGCCTATCTGCGGGTCCGGGTCAGGAACAACGTCATCCCTTATCTTGGCGCCGAGTTGGGCCCGGGCATCGCCGAATCCTTGGCAAGGTCGGCGAACATTTTGGGGCATGACGCCGATTATCTTGACGAGTTGGCGGGTATTGAATACAACAGAATGGCCCTTCGTGGCCCGCTGTCTGCGGGTGGCAATGACGCGGGAAATGGCGCCAAAAATGGGACCGAAGCTACAGTCGTGCAGGAAATCGCCCTGTCCGAAGATGGCCTGAGGGGGCTGGCTCCGGCCCTGAGGATGAGGGTGTTGGCACTGGCCGTCGTCGAACTTGGGGGAGTGCAACCAAGCCTGGAACGGTTGGGTTCTGCCGAAAAGCTGCTCGAGCGCAAGGGCTCGGCCGGACCGGTGCAATTGGCCGGAAAAGTCAGCGCCTGGCGAATCTCACGGAACCAGGGCGTTCCCCACGATGGCCCCGGCTATGGGAAGCTAGTTCTTAGACGCAGCATGTAGGCGCCCAATAGTACTAAAACCAGTACCAAAACCTTCACAATCAGGAGTCATTGGTGGATTCACAAGACGTCCAAGCCGATCTTAAGCATGTTCTTTATACCAAGGAACAAATCCAAACCCGCGTCGCCGAACTGGCCGCGGAGATTGACGCTGACTACCAGGACCGCGATGTCCTCCTTGTCGGTGTACTCAAGGGCGCCGTCATGGTCATGGCCGACCTGTCCCGGGCGCTGCACAGCCACGTCACCATGGACTGGATGGCAGTTTCCTCCTACGGCTCCGGCACCCAGTCCTCTGGCGTTGTGCGGATCCTCAAGGACCTGGAAACGGACCTCATGGGCAAGCACGTGCTCATCGTCGAGGACATCATCGACTCCGGCCTGACCCTTTCATGGTTGCGCGCCAACCTGATGTCACGTGGACCGGCCTCGGTTGAGATCTGCACCCTGCTGCGTAAGCCTGACGCCGCCAAGGTAGAGATCGACGTCAAGTACGTCGGCTACGAGATCCCCAACGAATTCGTTGTTGGTTACGGCCTGGACTTCGCCGAGAAGTACCGCAACCTGGACTTCATCGGCACCCTGGCGCCGCACATTTACGAGTAAGCCTCGTTGGGCGCCCGTTTCCCCTGTTTATTTCGGGGAGGCGGGCGTTTTTTTGCGTTTCAGGTGGGGTCGTGTGCTCCGAGTGCCACTTTTGGGTGAAGACTTCGCCAAATGCGTGAATCGTTATGCCCTCAGGGAACTATTGGGCATTCCCGTACGTGTTGTAATGCGAACGGTGTAAAGCTATTACTTGGGAACGTGTCGCCGCGTCCTCTACAGGTACGAATTGGTTGAGCAGGAGGGACGAGGCCTGGCCTCGAACACATGAAAGTCAAGAAACTCTTCAAAGGTCCATTTGTCTGGATCGTTGTGGTGGTTGTGCTCATTGGAGCCGGCCTGTTCACATTGACCGGTACCGGGACTAGCCGGGTCGGCACATCCGAAGCCCTGGACCTGCTCAAGAGCGACAAAGTTGCCTCGGCCAAGGTCTTTGGCTCCGAGGGCCGCGTAGACATGGTCCTCAAGGACGACTACACGACTGCCGAGGGCCGCAAGGCCGGCAAGAACGTGCAGTTCTACTTTGGTGGCTACCGGGCAACAACCATGGTTGCTGCCATCGACGACGCCAAGCTGGAAAAATTTGATGACCAGCCGGCGTCCAACAACTTCTGGTCCAGCATGCTCTCGCTGCTGATTCCGTTCATCCTCATCGGTTTGATCTTCTGGTTCTTGTTCTCCCGGATGCAGGGTGGCGGCTCCAAGGTCATGCAGTTCGGTAAATCCAAGGCCAAGCTCATGACCAAGGACCACCCGCAGGTGACGTTTAGCGACGTTGCCGGCGCGGACGAAGCCGTGGAAGAACTGCACGAAATCAAGGATTTCCTGCAGAACCCGGACAAGTTCACGGCTGTTGGCGCCAAGATCCCCAAGGGCGTGCTGCTGTACGGCCCTCCCGGAACAGGTAAGACCCTGCTGGCGCGCGCTGTTGCCGGCGAGGCCGGCGTGCCGTTCTACTCCATCTCCGGTTCTGACTTTGTTGAAATGTTTGTGGGTGTGGGTGCTTCCCGTGTTCGCGACCTCTTCGAACAGGCCAAGGCGAATTCCCCGGCCATCATCTTTGTTGACGAGATCGACGCCGTTGGCCGTCACCGCGGTGCCGGCATCGGCGGCGGTAACGACGAACGCGAGCAGACCCTCAACCAGTTGCTCGTGGAAATGGACGGCTTTGACGTCAAGACCAACGTCATCCTGATTGCTGCAACCAACCGTCCCGACGTCCTGGACCCCGCATTGCTGCGCCCGGGCCGTTTTGACCGCCAGATCCCTGTTGAAGCACCGGACCGCTTGGGCCGCGAGCAGATCCTGAGGGTTCACTCCAAGGGCAAGCCCATGGCTCCCGGCGTCGACCTGAACGCCGTTGCCAAGAAGACCCCGGGTTACACGGGTGCCGATCTGGCCAACGTCCTGAACGAGGCGGCCTTGCTGACCGCCCGCTCCAACGCCCAGCTCATCGACGACCGTGCCTTGGACGAGTCCATTGACCGCGTCATGGCGGGCCCGCAGAAGCGCACCCGCGTCATGAAGGAAATGGAACGCAAGATCACTGCGTACCACGAGGGTGGTCACGCGCTGGTTGCCGCGGCCATGCACAACACGGCACCGGTCACCAAGATCACCATCCTTCCCCGAGGCCGCGCCCTGGGTTACACCATGGTGGTCCCCGAGGATGACAAATACTCGATCACCCGCAATGAACTCCTGGACCAGATGGCTTACGCCATGGGCGGCCGTGTTGCCGAGGAAATCGTGTTCCACGATCCCTCCACCGGGGCCTCGAATGACATTGAAAAGGCCACCGCGACTGCCCGTGCCATGGTCACCCAGTACGGCATGAGCGAACGCATCGGCGCCGTGAAGTTGGGTGCCGCCGCTGGTGAACCCTTCGTTGGCGGCGGTGGCGGCCACGAACGTGACTACTCCGAGTCGGTTGCCGGGATTGTGGATTCGGAAGTTCGCAAGCTGATCGACCAGGCCCATGACGACGCGTATGAGGCGCTGATCGCCAACCGCGACATCCTTGACCGTCTCGCCTTGGAACTACTGGAGCGCGAAACGCTGAACCAAGCTGAAATCGCGGCCATCTTCACCGACCTCCGCAAGCCCGCCGAGCGCAAGGTCTGGCTGTCCAAGGACACCCGGCCCGTCTCGGATCTGCCCCCTGTCATCACCGACAAGGAACGGCGCGAAGCCGCGGCCGCCATCGAATCTGCAGAGGCGCCGGCACTGGACTTGACGAAGGATGACGCGCCGGAACTGCCCGGCCAACCGTAATCGAAGATAGGATCACATCCGTGACTTATTACGACGACGAACACGACTCCGTACGGGGCGGCGCCTCAGGTGCCGCCCCGGAGGGCGACGAATTTCAGGTGGACCTGCCGCGCATTGAAGCGGCTGTCCGGGAAATCTTGCTGGCTATCGGCGAAGACCCGGAACGCAGCGGACTTCTTGACACGCCTAAACGTGTGGCCAAGGCCTATGGCGAAGTCTTCGCCGGATTGCATCAGGATCCGGCCGAGGTGTTGGGTGTAACCTTTGACATTGCGCATGAGGAAATGGTCCTGGTCAAGGACATTCCCTTCTATTCAACGTGCGAACACCACCTTGTCCCGTTCCATGGCAGCGCACACGTAGGGTACATCCCGGCGCTGGATGGGCGCGTTACGGGCCTGAGCAAGCTGGCACGCCTGGTAGATATCTACGCCAAGCGCCCGCAGGTTCAGGAACGGCTCACCACCCAGATTGCAGATGCCTTGATTGAGCATCTAAAACCTCGCGGCGCCATAGTTGTCGTTGAGTGTGAACACATGTGCATGTCCATGCGTGGCGTGCGTAAACCAGGGGCCAAGACAGTCACCAGTGCTGTCCGCGGTCTGCTTCATGAGCCCGCAACCCGGGCCGAAGCCATGAGCCTGATTCTCGGAAGGTAACTTTACAAACCATGGATTCTCTCGCAGCCGCACCCGGTACGGGCCCGGCCACCTCTCCCTTGCCCGTCCTCCGGGCGCGGCGGGCGGTGGCATCGTTTGCCGCCCTGCCGAAGGACCGCACGGTGGTCATGGGTATCTTGAATTGCACCCCTGATTCCTTCAGTGACGGTGGCGAGTACAACTCCACTGAAACTGCCATCGCGCACGGTTTGCGCATGTTTTATGGTGGAGCGGACATCATCGATGTAGGCGGGGAATCAACCCGTCCGGGCGCAGCGGATGTTGACGAGCTCGAAGAGCAGGACCGAATCCTTCCCGTCATCTCGGCCCTGGCCAAGGCCGGCGCCCTGATCAGCGTTGACACACGCCACGCATCTACGGCTGCCCTGGCACTGGATGCCGGCGCCGGCCTGATCAACGATGTCTCCGGTACACACGTCCATGACGACATGATCGCACTCATCGCGGAGCGTCAGGTCCCTTACGTCTTGATGCACAGCCGCGGCGATTCCCGGGCCATGGACTCCTTGACCCAGTACGCCGACGTCGTTGACGATGTGGTGCGCGAACTAAGTGAGATTCGGGCGAAGTTCTATGCCGCGGGCGTCAAGGAAGAGAACCTGATCCTTGATCCAGGAATCGGCTTTTCCAAGACGGCAGAACAAAACTGGGAATTGCTGGCCAACCTCCAGCAGGTTGCGGAGATGGGCAACAAAATTCTGGTGGGCACCTCCCGCAAGCGTTTCCTTGGCTCCTTGCTGACCAGTGCCGGTAAAGCCGCGGCACCCAAGGAACGTGACGACGCCACCTCGGCAACCACCGCCATTTCCGCCGCACAGGGCGTTTGGGGCGTTCGCGTGCACGACGTCGGAGCGAGCCTTGACGCTGCAAAGGTCGCCGCAAAGCTGGTGGCCGGCAAGCGCTCCCGCGATGCCCGGCTGTTGGCTGCCGCGCAAGCTGGTGGCCAGTGACAACTCCGAGTACTTCAGCAGTGGCACACAGTGACACGATCAAGCTCTCAAGTGTTACGGCCATCGGCTACCACGGGGTTTTCGACCATGAAAAGCGTGACGGACAGCCGTTCATCACGGACGCTGTGCTGCACATGGACGTCTCGGCTGCGGCGCAAACAGATGACCTGAGCAAAACGGCCGATTATGGTGCGGTGGCGGAAACCATCGTTTCCATGGTGACTGGCGAGGCTTTCGATCTGATCGAAACGCTGAGCGTCCGCATGGCCGAGAAGATCCTGGCTGACTTTCCTGTCGTCAATGCCGTGGAGGTCACCGTGCACAAGCCGAAGGCCCCCATCCAGGTGCCGTTCGGCGACGTCAGCATCACCGTTTTACGCTCCCGCACCGCAACTGGCTCGGCATGAACCCCGTTCGTCCGCTGACCAGGGCCATTCTGGCATTGGGTAGCAACCTCGGCGAACGCAAAGGGACGCTGCAAAGCGCCGTTGCCGACCTCGTTGACCGGCCCGAGGTGCGCCTGCAAAATGTCTCACCCGTGGTCACCACCAAGCCGGTGGGCGGACCCGATGGCCAGCCCGATTTTCTGAACATGGTCATTGCCGTGGAAACGACCCTGACTCCGGAGGATCTCTTGGCGCACTGCCAAGCCGTCGAGCTGGCCCATCACCGGACCAGGGACGTGCGTTGGGGTGCCCGCACCCTTGATGTTGACATCATCACCTACGGCGACGTGGTCAGTGAGAATGTCGTGCTGACGCTGCCGCATCCGCGTGCTGCCGGGCGGGCGTTCGTGCTGTATCCGTGGTCGCTCATGGACCCCAATGCCACCTTGGCCGGGCAGTCCGTGGCGGAGCTGGCAGCGGCTGCCCCCGATATGCCCGGCATTGCCCACGCCCAGGATGGGCTGCTCGCCCATGACCCTGCCGCTGCTGCCGAGTAACTGCCGGCCACAACAACCCAGCCGCCAGAACACTGGGCGGCAAAGAAGTCCAAAGCGGCAAAAAACCAGTACGGTTAAATGTGTAGTTCCAACGCGAATCGATGAGGCAATCATGAGAAGCACAATGCGGACCATCAGGCCTACATGGCTGCTGGCCGTGGCCGTATCTGTGGCAGTCATTGGCTGGGTCGTCACAGAGCTGACCTCCCGCGCCAGCCTGGCCCTGCCGGTCCTGCCGTTGAGTTCCCTGGTGACCATGGGCTTGATCGCTGTGGTGTGCCTGATTCTTGGCTTGAAGGTCCGCCGGTGGCGTGACGGCAAGCGTGACAGGGTCCTGGACCCGCTCCTTGCCGCACGCACCTTGGTGCTGGCCCAAGCCTGCGCCTATGCTGGCGCCATGCTGTTTGGCTGGCACGCCGGCATTCTCCTGGACCAGCTCCCCACCATCTTCTTGCGGGAAGACCTGGCCGTCATCTGGCAGATCGTGGCCCTGCTGTCGGGCGGGGTTGTCATGGTGGCCGTGGGAATCGCCGTCGAACGTTTCTGCAAGCTGCCGCCGGAAGACAGTGAACCGACATCGAAACCGCGGCCTAAGCGTGAAAGCCACGGGGAGGAAGAATTTGCCTAAGCAACACAGCAGCGCCATCGATCCCGCGGACGTCACCTTTCTGGGGGTTTCAGGACGGCTGGTCACGGCACGGTTCATCTCCAGCGGCATCGGGGCGCTCATCTTTTTGGCCGTAACCGCCGTTCCTCTGATCCTGAAGCTGACAGGTGTCTGGAGCGGCTATCCGGCATGGCTCGCTTGGGCGGCGCCAGCCGTGGTGGTCGTTGTAGTGGTGTGGGAAATGATCCTGATCCCGCGGCAGGTACGCGCCATTGGCTACGCCGAACGCAACGAGGACCTTTTGATTCGCGGTGGCATCATGTTCCACCGCGTCATGGTTGTCCCCTACGGACGCATGCAGTACGTGGACGTCACGATGGGCCCGCTGGAGCGCATGCTCGGCCTGAGCACTATCCACTTGCACACGGCCTCGCCCGGCACCAACGCCGTGATCAACGGTTTGCCCGCGGCGGAGGCGGCGCGCCTGCGTGAACAGCTTTCGGCCCGCGGTGAGGCGAAATTGGCCGGCCTGTGAACGAGAAAGTTCTTGACGGCGAGCAGCCTTTCACCACCGACAACGCCGAAACGTGGCACCGTGTGCACCCTGTTTCGCCACTGGTCCGTGGCTGGGTGGCAGTTGTTGCGGTCATCTTCATCTTTGGCCGGAACTCCTTGGAGTCAGTTTTTTCGGAGGGCTGGGACGGCGGGAATTCGCTGACCCGCGGGACCCCTGCGCTCTTCATTGCCGCGGTGGTGGGTGCCGCCGTCGTCATTTTTGGCGTGGTATTTTTCCTGTCCTGGCGGTTCACGCGCTATCAGGTCACCGACGATCACGTGCACATCAATTCAGGTGTGGTGTTCCGGCAGCAGCGGCGCGCACGGATCGATCGGGTGCAGGCTATCGACGTGGTGCAGCCGCTCGTGGCGCGCGCCTTCGGTCTGGCCGAGCTGAAATTTGAAGTGGCCGACGGCGGGAAGTCGGCCATGAAGCTTTCCTTCCTCAAGTTGGGGGAGGCCAAGCGGCTGCGGGCAGCCATTCTTGCCCGAGCCGCCGGCGTGGCCATTGACCCGGAGGCGCCAGGGCACGTGCAGGAGGCCCCGGAGGCGCATGTGCTCGCCCTTAAGCCGGGGCGGATCATCGGCGCCGCCTTCTTCGGCAGCACAACCGTTCTGGCCCTGTGCGTCATTGCGGCGGCGATTGTGGCCGTAGCGTGGAGCGGTAAACCCGGAATTTTGGTCGGTGCGGTGCCCATTTTCATTGGCATTGGAGCCGCGTATTGGAAGAACATCACGGGTGATTTCAATTTCCGGGTTGCGGTTTCCCCCGACGGCGTGCGCCTGCACTACGGCCTGCTGGAAACTCGTTCGCAAACCATTCCGCCGGGCCGCGTCCAGGCCGTTGGAATCACCCAGGGCCCGCTCTGGCGGCTTTGCGGCTGGTACCGGGTGCATGTGAACGTTGCTGGCTATGGCACCGATGCCACGGACCACGGCTCACGGACGGTGCTGCTTCCGGCGGGAACCCTTGATGAGGTCATGGCCGTGCTGGGGCTGGTATTCCCGGATCCGGGCGTGGAAAACCCCTTTGAGGTGTTTGGTGCCGGGCTGCGCGGACCTGAAGATGCCCAAGGCTTTGTCCACTCGCCACGGTCGGCCCGCTGGATTGACCCGCTGTCTTGGCGCCGCAATGCCTTCCGGGCCACCGAGACCGCCCTGCTCTGCCGCCGTGGCGTGATCTTCCGCAGCCTGCAGGTGGTACCGCATGAGCGGACCCAATCGCTCGGGCTGCGCCAAGGCCCGCTCATGGCCGCCCTTGGCCTTGTGGACTTTGAGCTGCATTCAACGGCGGGACCCATCCGCCCGCTGGTGCACCACATGTCCCTGGCAAACGGGCTGCAACTTTTTGACGAGCAGGCCGCCCGTGCTGCGACGGCCCGGCGCGTCCACCGCAACGAAAAGTGGTTGGCGACTCCGGTGGTCGAGCCTGTCGAGACACCTGAGGCCGCTGAGACCCCCGTGGCCACTGCGGCCACAGAACAACACTTGCGCACTGAGGAGCACGAACGTGGCTATTAAGCCTGGCCGTCTAGGCATTGGAATCATTGGCGCCGGCAAGGTGGGCGCCGTTTTAGGTGCCGCCCTGCGCGGCGCCGGGCACGCCGTCGTGGGCGTTTCAGCGGTATCGGAAAGCTCCAAGGAGCGCGCGGAGCTGCTCCTGCCGGGTGTGCCGGTGCTTGAGGTGGCCGAAATTGTTGAGCGGGCTGAGCTGGTGTTGCTCGCCGTGCCCGATGACGTGCTGCCCGAACTCGTAACTGGCCTTGGTGCCATGGGCGCCTGGCAGCTGGGCCAGCTGGTTGCACACACCTCGGGGCGCTTTGGGGTGGGCGTCCTGGCCCCCGTCAAGGCCGCCGGTGGCATCCCGCTGGCCCTGCACCCGGCCATGACCTTTACCGGGATGAGCTTGGACCTGGCCCGGCTGACTGACTGCAATTTTGGGGTCACGGCCGATCCCGCCATGCTTCCCATCGCCCAGGCGCTGGTGGTTGAGATGGGGGCCGAGCCGGTGGTCATCGCCGAGGCTGACCGTGTTCTTTACCACGCGGCCCTGGCACATTCGGCAAACCACATGGTCACGCTCGTGGCACAGGCGGCGCAGATCCTGGGTGACATTGGCGTCGAGTCGCCCAGCCAGGTGCTCGGCCCGCTGCTGCGCGCGTCCCTGGAAAATGCTCTCGCATCCGGAGAATCGGCGCTGACCGGCCCGGTAGCTCGCGGGGACATTGGCACCGTGGCCGCGCATTCGGCCGCGCTGCGGGAGCATGCACTGGACACCGGATCAGGGGACATCCTTGACGCCTACCTGGCCATGGCTGGTGCAACCGCGGCCAGAGCCGCCCGGCGCAGGCTGCTCTCCGCGGAGGCGTATCTTGGAGTTCAGGCCGCGTTGACCACGGACGACGCCGGACCCTCCACCGGCTCCCCGGCCGCCTAGGATATTTACTGGCCACGTGACGGCCTGCCGGCTGCTTCGCGGGCTTTCACTGTGTGATTTGTATGGATTGAAGAGAGTGAAGAGCATGAGCATTGCCCTGGTGACCACGATTGCCGAACTGCAGGCGCTGACACGTCAGAAGTTGCGCCTGAAGGAGGCCGCCGGCGAACCCAAATCCTTGGGCCTGGTGCCGACCATGGGCGCCCTGCACCACGGCCACGCCACGTTGGCCCGCCGCGCCGTTGCCGAAAATTCGGTGGTGGTTGCCTCTGTCTTTGTGAACCCCCTGCAATTTGGCGACGCGCAGGATCTGGCACGCTACCCGCGCACCACAGACGCCGATCTGGCCCTGCTCAATGATGCCGGTGTTGACATCATGTTTGCGCCCTCCGTGGAGGAGATGTACCCCGACGGGGAACCATCCATCCGTGTTACGGCCGGAACGATGGGCGAGATCCATGAAGGCGCCTCACGCCCCGGGCACTTCGACGGTGCCTTGACAGTGGTGTCCAAGTTGCTTCATGTGGCTTTGCCGAACGAGGGGTTGGCCGCACTCGATGGCGGTCCGGCCTACCGCGCATACTTTGGCCAGAAGGACGCCCAGCAGCTGACCCTTGTCCGCCGTATGGTCGCGGACCTGAACTTCCCGGTTGAGATTGTGCCGGTCGCCATCGTTCGCGATCCAGACGGCCTGGCGACCTCCAGCCGGAACCGTTTCCTCTCCGAGTCGGAACGGACCGCCGCGCTGGTACTCTCCCGTGCACTGGGGCTGTTGGCGAGCCGCGCCAAGGCTCACGAGCCGCTGGACATCGCTTCGGCAGAGGCTTTGGTGCGCAGCGCCCCGGGCGTGGAACTGGATTACCTGGAAGTTGTTGACCCGCAGACCCTTGTTCCGCGAGCCGAGAACTGCCAGGACACCCCCTTCACGGGCGAGGCACTCGCGCTCATTGCGGCCAAGGTCGGTTCGGTCCGCCTCATCGACAACATGCCCCTGGGTTAAACAACTGACCCGCAGTAGTGGGCGAAAAACACCGCGAAATCGCGTTTTTTCGACCACTACTGCGGGTCAGTTGTAAAGAGGGCTAGAGTTTGGCTGCCACTTCCGCCACTGTGGGGTAGGCGGTTTGCGTGCCCTTCTTCGTTGCGGCCATGGCGGCCGCGACTGAGGCATAGCGGGCGGCCGCCACGAGGCTGTCACCGGCTGCAAGGCGTGCGGCAACTCCACCTGTGAAGGCGTCGCCTGCTCCCGTGGTGTCCACAGCGTCCACAACAGTGGGTGCAATGCGCACCACGGGCTCGGCCGTGTTGGTGGAATCCAGCACCACCGATCCGTCCGCGCCCAGCGTTAGCAAAACTTTGTGGAGTCCGCGCCCGGCAAACGCGTCAACAGCGTCGAGCCACGCATCCACGGGGGCATCCTCGGCTGGCATGGCGAAGCCGCCAAGGAACTCGGAGGCTTCGTGCGCGTTGACGAGGAGAACGTCCGTCAGCTGCGCCAACGCATCGGCGACCGGGGCGTACGGCGAGAGATTCAGCAGGACTGTTGCTCCGGCGTCGTGCCCGGCCTGAGCCGCAGCCTGAACAGTGTCAAGCGAGACCTCTAGGCACAGGCACACCACGCCCGCGCCGTCGAACAAGTCCGGGGACATGTCGGCGGGGGACAGGGTGGCATTGGCGCCGGCGGAGATAATGATGCTGTTTTCGCCGCGGGCATCGACCGAAATGACGGCAACACCCGTGGGTTCTAAAACGCGGCGAACATGGCTTACGTCGACGCCAGCACCGGCCGTCGAGGCCACGAGCATGTCGCCATTTGCGTCATTCCCCACGGCGCCAATCAGCGTCACCTTCCCGCCCAACTTGGCTGCCGAGACAGCCTGGTTGGCGCTCTTGCCGCCGGGATTCACGGAAAAACCGTTGCCATGCAGGGTCTCGCCGGGAGAGGGAAGCCGCTCGGTGTAAATGGTGAGATCGGCGTTCAGGGAGCCGGCAACAATAATCCGGGAGTCGTTCATGACGCTACCTCGGCAGCAACAGGCTTGGGGACGAGCAGGGAGGCGGCAAAAGCAGCCGCGGTGATGGCGAGGGCAACAATGACCACTGTCAGGTAGGAGCCGTGGCCGCCCAGCGGGGCCGAGGCCACCAGGACGGCGGGCAGGACCAGGAAGCTGAGGCCAGCGCCAAGGTTGAAGGCTCCGGCATTCATGCCGGGCAGGAAACCGGGATTGCCCTCGGGGGAGAGCACCACGCCAAGACCGTTGAGCATGATGTTCACGGTACCGGCGTACATGATGCCGAGCAAGACCGTTCCGGCGATCATCATGGGCAGGCTGTGCAGGCCCAAGAAGCCGATAATGGCCAGGGCCACGATACTGCCCAACAGGCCCACGCGCAGCATGGTGGTGTAGCCGATAACCGGGGCCAGACGGCCCGTGATGGGTCCGAAGAGCCAACCCAGAAGGGCATACGGGGTGAGGATGAGCAGGCTCATCTGGGTTGCGCCGATGCCAAACCCGGGGTCAACGGCCTGCACGAATGCCGGGACGATGCCGTTGATGACGGCGAAGATGCCGGTCATGGTCAGCATGGTGGTCAGCAGCGGGGCCCAGGTAGAGCGCTGGCGCAGGTGCACCGTCTCAACCATGGGGTGCGCGGATACCTTCTCCACCTTCCAGAAGGCCATGAAGGAGACCACGGAGACCAGGGCCAGTGAGAGCGCGATGACAAGCGGCACGATGGACATGCCGCTAATCAGCTTGCTGGCCTCATTCAGTGCTGTCAGCAGGGCGCCCACGGCGATGACGATGAAGAACACGCCGAGCCAGTCCATCTTGGTGCCCTCGCCGGGCTTGGACTCCCCGGCCAGCAGCACAATCAAGACCACGGCAATCGCGGCGATGACAACCATGAGCCAGAAGATGCTGCGGAAGCCAAAGTGTTCGGCGAAGTAGCCGCCCACGAAAGAGTCAATGCCGGCGATGCCGCCGTTGACGGCCGTTACCAGGCCCATGAGGGCGCCGTACTTCTTGGGGTCCTTGACTGCGGAGTGCAGCATGATCAGGCACAACGGAACCGTGGGTCCGCTGACGCCTTGGATGATGCGGCCAATGAACAGCCAGGTGATGTCCGGGGCCATGGCGGAAATGATTGAGCCAATGCCCATCATGAGCATCATGCCGATCAGGACCTTTTTGCGTCCGATGATGTCGCTCAGGCGAGGCAGGAACAGAGAAAAGACGGCAGCTGCCGTAAAGAACCAGGTCTGGGACAGGCCAATGGCGGCCTGGCTGGCGTTCAGTTCCTCGCCCATGGTGACCAAGGCGGGGCTGAGCATGGAGGCGTTGAGCTGGAAGGCCACGCAGGCCGTCAGCAGCGCAACCATGAGGGCTGTGACGTTGCCGGACTTCTTCAGGGTTGGTGACAAGCTCACGCGTCAACCTCGCCAATGCGCACGAGGGCATCCGTGACCATGTCCCAGAACTTTTTGTGGTCCAGTGCCACGGCCACGGAGGTCTTGCAGTCTGCGGGAGCCGGGGCACGGAAATCTGCCACGGTCATGCCCAGGGTCAGCGTGCCAGTGAGTTCAATGTCAACGGGCACCTTTACCGTGGTCATGACAGTGGGGTCGATGACGTAGGCCACGGCGCACGGGTCGTGGACGGGCGGGAAGTCAAAGCCCTGTGCGTCCTTGTACGTCTTGGCGAAGAAGTCCATGAGCTCCATGACGAACTTCGCAGGCTTGGTGCCGACGGCGTCGATCGCGGCAACGACCTCATCGGTGGCCAGCGCCTGGTGGGTCAGGTCGAGGCCAACCATGACAACGTTCCAGCCAGCGTTGAACACAATGTGCGCGGCTTCGGGATCGATCTTGATGTTGAATTCGGCCACAGGGCTCCAGTTGCCCACGTGGTAGCCGCCGCCCATGAGGACAACTTCCTTTACGCGTTCAACGATCCGAGGTTCCTTGCGGGCAGCCATGGCGATGTTTGTCAGTCCGGCCGTGGGCACCAGGGTGATGGTGCCGGGCTCGTGGGACATCACGAGCTCAATGATGAGGTCGACGGCGTGACGCGGGTCAAGCTCGATCGAGGACTCGGGCTGTGCCGGGCCGTCCATGCCGCTTTCGCCGTGGATATCCGGTGCTGTTTCAATGTTGCGGACAAGGGGCCGGTCGCAGCCAGCGGCGAAAGGAACGCCGGTGATGCCAGCGATGGTGCCAACGCTCAAGGCGTTGCGGGTTACTTTTTCCAGGGTCTGGTTTCCCACCACTGTGGTCACTGCCAGCAGCTCAATGTTGGGGTTTCCGTGAGCCAGCAGCATTGCTACGGCATCATCGTGGCCGGGGTCGCAGTCAAGAATGATCTTGCGAGGCTCTGCGGCTGACAGGCTCGGGGCCGTTACGGCGTTGTTGGAAGATGCTTCCGTGTTCACTTAATTTCTCCACGTCGTTGGGGTGGTCCCGGATAACCGGGGGTGGTGCGATGGAATTAGTCTGACACCCGATTCCGTCAACGTCAAGCGCTTAACGTGAGATGCATCAAGGGTTTGGACTCCTGTCTTTTCAGGAAACTCCCAGACCCGGCTATACGATCTATTTATGCGTTCCCCAGCAAGCCGCCCACCGTCCAGCAACGCGACACGTCATTCTGCGCCGCCCCGGGTCACCGCCGCCATGGTGGCCGCCCGTGCTGGAGTTTCGGCTGCCACGGTATCCCTTGTGACCAGCGGGAAGACTGCCGGACGGGTCTCGGGTGAAAATATTGCCAAGGTCGATGAGGCCATCGCAGCGCTTGGCTACGTTGTTGACGGGTTAGGCAGCTCGTTGGCCAAGGGGCGCAGCGACATTGTGATCTTGGTGGCCCCGGATGTCTCCAATCCTTTCTATGCCAAGGTCATTGCCGGTGTGCGGGACGCCATCGGCAAGGATTTCCAGCTGTTGCTGTCCGTCACTGATGCCGGGCAGACCCCGAAACCAGGCGATGTCAGGAGACTGCTTGCCCTGCGACCAGCAGGGTTGCTGGTCGATGCGCCAAGTTCGAAGTTCCTTGACGAGCTCCGGGTGCCAGATCCCATGGTGCTGCTCGACGCCGCCGGGATTGCCAGCGACGCTCCATCCGTAAACTTCGATGTGGCTCAGGGTGCCCGGCTGCTGGCGGGGCATCTCGCCGGACTGGGTCACCGCAAGGTGGCCTACCTGGACAGTTCAACGGGAACGGACACGTTCCAGGTTCGCCGCGAAGCGTTTGGCGCGGCGGCAGCCAAGTTGGGCCTTGAGGTAGTGGCCAAGACATCCGTAACGATCGACGTCGGTGCCGCCGCGCGCGCCTTCACCCAGGCCTGGGCGGGGTGGTCTGCCAAAGGGGTCACCGCCGTCGTCTGTGCCACGGATACGCACGCCTATGGCGTCCTGCAGGAGGCGCGGGTTGCCGGCGTCGCCGTTCCTCAGATGCTGGCCGTCACGGGCTTTGACGATTTGCCGTACTCGGCGTCTTCCAATCCGTCCCTGACCTCGGTCCATCTGCCAGCCTTTGAAATGGGGCGGCTGGCCGGGAAGCAATTGCTCGCCCTCATTTCCGGCGATGAAGTAGCGCTGACCCAGCTGACCCTCGAGGCGACCCTCGTGGTGCGCGGCTCAACGCAGGCACCCAAGGATGTGTGATATTCACTGGTTCGGGGTGTAATCAGCGCCTTTAATGCTGACACGGAGGGTTCACCCAGATTCACCATCTAAACTGGTATCTCGTGAGCGCAGAAAATACCCTGACCCCTGAACCCAGTGACGTCTCCGAGCAAATGCTTGTCCGTTTGGATAAGCGTGCCAAATTGCTTGAACAGGGAGAACAGGCCTACCCGGTTGGGGTTGGCCGTACCCACACGATTGAGGAAATTCGGGCCAAATACCCCGACCTCGAGGCGGACACCGCAACGGGTGAAATTGTTGGCGTGAGCGGCCGCGTTGTGTACGTGCGCAACAAGGGCAAGCTGTGCTTTGCCACAATGCAGTCCGGGGACGGCACACGTCTTCAGGTGATGCTTTCCTTCGCCAACGTTGGCGAAGATGCCTTGGTGGGCTGGAAGTCCCTCGTTGACCTGGGCGACCACGTGTTCTTCAAGGGTGAGGTCATCAGTTCCCGCACCGGCGAGCTTTCCATTATGGCCACCGAATGGTCCATGGCATCCAAGGCACTGCGCCCGCTGCCCGTTCTGCACGCCGAGCTCTCCGAAGAGATGCGCGTCCGCCAGCGATATGTTGACCTGATTGTCCGTGACGATGCGCGCCGCCAGGTTCGTGCACGCTCAGCGGTCGTCAAGGCAATCCGCGACACCCTCCACGGCGAGGACTACATCGAGCTGGAAACACCCATCCTGCAGCTGGTCCACGGTGGCGCCTCGGCCCGCCCGTTCCGGACCCACCTAAACGCCTTCGATCAGCCCATGACCCTTCGCATTGCTATTGAGCTCTACCTTAAGCGTGCGGTAGTTGGCGGCATGGACAAGGTCTTTGAAGTCGGACGTATTTTCCGCAATGAAGGCGTTGATTCAACGCACAGCCCGGAATTCACCATGCTTGAGGCCTATGAGGCATATGGTGATCAATTCACCATGGCTAAAACAATGCAGCGAATTATTCTTGCCGCAGCTGACGCCCTTGGCTCACGGGTCATTGAAACCGATCATGGAGCCATCAACCTCGATGGTGAGTGGCCCTGGCTGCCGGTTTATGAGGGTCTTTCCAATGGTGTTGGCCGCGAGATTACTCCGGAAACAACTGCCGAGGAACTGCGCGCAATTGCCGCTGAGCGGGATATCAAGATTGATCAGGCTTGGGATGCCGAGAAGCTTGTCACTGAACTGTTTGGTGAAATAGTTGAACCTACACTTATTCAGCCGACCTTTGTTTGTGATTATCCGCCGTCGGCGCAGCCATTGGCCCGTCCGCACCGCGATAAGCCGAATCTGATTGAAGCCTGGGATCTTATTATTGACGGCCGGGAAACCGGAACCGCTTTCTCTGAACTCATTGATCCGGTAATTCAGCGTGAGCGTCTGACTCAGCAGTCTCTGGCGGCCGCGGCCGGCGATCCTGAGGCAATGCAGCTCGATGAGGACTTCCTGCGTGCCCTGGAATATGGTGCACCGCCCATGGGTGGACTGGGATTGGGTGTGGACCGCCTGGTTATGCTCTTCACCGGAGTTGGCATCCGTGAAGCAATTCTCTTCCCGTTGATGAAACCTGAGTAGGAGCGGCACGGTTATGGAATATGTAGCAGTTATCCTGCCTTCATTAGGCGTAGGTGCGCTTTTCTACTTTGCAATGAAGGCAATATTTAATGCGGATCGCCACGAACGTGACGCTTTGGCGCAGGCCGAACGCGATGCGGATTCGAAGACCGAGCATGACGGCTAAAGAGTAATTCCGGTATTGGACTTTGACGTGAATGAATTTTGCCATCATAATTTGTCATGAAGTATTCACCAATACTATGTGAGGCGATTAATCACCATGGCACAGAAAATTCATGTCACACTCGTGGATGATATCGATCAGAGTCCGGCCGAAGAGAATATTACCTTCGGCTTGGATGGGATCAATTACGAGATTGACCTTTCGGCAGAGAACGCGCAGGCATTGCGTGATGCATTGAGCAAGTTCATCGCTTCCGGACGCCGTGCAGGCGGCCGTGCCGTTCGCGGACGTGGGCCGGCTGCAGCTGCTGCAACCAAGGGCAGCAGTGATGTTGCCCAGATCCGCTCATGGGCACGCGAGAATGGGTACGACGTCCACGAACGAGGCCGCATCCAGGCTGAAATTCGCGACGCTTACTACGCCGCACAGGGTTAACACTTAGGGCCAACTTGCCCCAAAACGACGGCGGGACCTCCACTTGGGGAGAGGTCCCGCCGTCGTTCTTTAATCACAAAAGCGCGGGCTTGAGTGATATTGCTATTTCCCCTGTGGCGAACACGCCCCCATGAAGGCCGGGTACTGCGTAGCATCAAAGTACGCAGTAAAAGGAGTGTGGCGAAATGTTTGAGCGATTTACTGATCGAGCCCGACGTGTTGTTGTGCTGGCCCAAGAAGAGGCCCGCATGCTCAACCACAATTACATTGGCACTGAGCATATTCTGCTCGGCCTCATCCACGAGGGTGAAGGTGTTGCCGCCAAGGCCCTGGAGTCCTTGAACATTTCCCTTGACGGTGTCCGGGAACAGGTCCAGGAAATTATTGGACAGGGACAACAGGCCCCCAGCGGTCATATCCCGTTCACCCCGCGCGCCAAGAAGGTTCTTGAACTTTCACTGCGTGAGGCCCTGCAGCTGGGCCACAACTACATCGGCACAGAGCACATTCTGCTCGGGTTGATCCGTGAAGGTGAGGGCGTTGCTGCGCAGGTGCTGGTGAAGCTTGGTGCTGATCTGGGCCGTGTGCGCCAGCAGGTCATCCAGCTGCTCTCCGGCTACCAGGGCAAGGAACCTGTCGCCAGTGGCAGCCAGCAGCCCGAAGGTCAGCCGGCAGGCTCCGTGGTCCTAGACCAGTTTGGTCGGAACCTGACCCAGGCTGCGCGCGAAAACAAGCTGGACCCTGTTATTGGGCGCGAGCACGAGATGGAACGCGTCATGCAGATCCTCTCCCGCCGCACCAAGAACAACCCTGTGCTGATCGGTGAGCCGGGTGTGGGTAAGACTGCTGTTGTTGAAGGTTTGGCGCAGGCCATTGTGCGCGGCGACGTGCCCGAGACCATCAAGGACAAGCAGCTCTACACCCTTGACCTGGGTTCCTTGGTGGCCGGTTCGCGATACCGCGGTGACTTCGAGGAGCGCCTGAAGAAGGTCCTGAAGGAAATCCGCACCCGCGGGGACATCATCTTGTTCATCGATGAGATCCATACGCTGGTCGGTGCAGGTGCTGCCGAAGGCGCAATCGATGCTGCCTCCATTCTCAAGCCCATGCTTGCCCGCGGTGAGCTGCAGACCATCGGTGCAACCACACTGGATGAGTACCGCAAGCACATTGAGAAGGACGCAGCCCTTGAGCGCCGCTTCCAGCCGATCCAGGTTCCGGAACCAACAGTTCCGTTGACCATTGAGATTCTCAAGGGCCTGCGTGACCGCTACGAAGCTCACCACCGCGTCTCCATCACCGACGGTGCGCTGACGGCTGCGGCAACGCTGGCTGACCGGTACATCTCGGATCGCTTCCTGCCGGATAAGGCCATTGACTTGATCGATGAGGCTGGTGCGCGTCTGCGTATTCGCCGCATGACTGCTCCTCCGGAGCTCAAGGCCATGGACGGTGAAATTGCTGCTGTAAAGAAGCGCAAGGAAGACGCCATCGACGCCCAGGACTTTGAGGGTGCCGCGTCTCTGCGCGATGACGAGCAGAAGCTCATCACTGCACGCGCCGACAAGGAACGTTTGTGGAAATCCGGAGGTCTCGATGAGATTTCCGAGGTTGACGAAGACCTGATCGCTGAAGTTCTGGCGAACTCCACGGGCATCCCGGTCTTCAAGCTGACCGAGGCCGAGTCCACGCGTCTGCTGAAGATGGAAGATGAGCTGCACAAGCGTGTGGTGGGCCAGAACGAGGCCATTAAGTCCATCTCGCAGGCCATTCGCCGGACGCGTTCGGGTCTGAAGGATCCCAAGCGTCCCGGCGGCTCGTTCATCTTTGCCGGCCCCACGGGCGTTGGTAAGACCGAGTTGGCCAAGGCGCTGGCCGAGTTCCTCTTCGGCGACGAAGACGCGCTCATCACGCTGGATATGTCTGAGTACTCGGAAAAGCACACGGTTTCGCGTTTGTTCGGTGCCCCTCCCGGATACGTTGGCTACGAAGAAGGTGGCCAGCTGACCGAGAAGGTCCGCCGTCGTCCGTTCTCCGTGGTGCTCTTCGATGAGGTTGAAAAGGCGCACGCCGACCTGTTCAACTCCTTGTTGCAGATCCTGGAAGATGGCCGTCTGACCGACAGCCAGGGCCGTGTGGTGGACTTCAAGAACACCATCATCATCATGACCACGAACCTGGGTACGCGTGATATCTCCAAGTCGGTAGCCACCGGTTTCCAGTCGGGCCCCGATACGCAGACCGGCTACAACCGGATGCGTTCGCGGGTCACGCAAGAGCTCAAGCAGCACTTCCGTCCCGAGTTCCTGAACCGTGTCGATGACGTTGTGGTGTTCCCGCAGCTCACACAGGACGAGATCATCGAGATCGTTGACCTGATGATTGCTCGCTTGGAGACCCGTTTGGCTGATAAGGGGATGGGCATCGAGCTCACTCCCGCGGCCAAGGTCCTGCTCGCCACTAAGGGTTACGATCCGGCGATGGGTGCCCGGCCGCTGCGCCGCACCATCCAGCGCGAGATCGAGGATCACCTCTCCGAGAAGATCCTGTTTGGCGAACTCAAGGACGGCGACATCGTTACCGTTGGTGTTGAGGGCGAGGGCGACGACGCCAAGTTCACTTTTGTGGGCACGGCCAAGCCGCACATCCCCGAGGCACTCACGGCGTCTGCCTAGGGTCTACCTGCACTAGCAAGCTAAAGCGGCATCCTCCCCGAGTGGGAGGGTGCCGCTTTTGCTTTCCCCCTGGCCCGATCTCATATCCGTCGAAAACGGTGCCAGGTCGCGAAGACGGCGTATGTTGTGGGGCTGTTCGCGAGCTGACCCCGTTCTCGGCGAAATGGAGCTATCGTCGAAATATTTTTTGTCCATTTGAGCGGTAAAACGCCCGTGTTATCCACAGATTTGCCTGGTTCGCCATGAGGCCCTTGTAGCTGCTCGTGCTGTTGAACAGACTCGAATTATGGAACAACGTCATTTGGTACGGCGGTTGGAGAAGGCATGGCCGGACAAAGCACTCCTCGCCACGTCCGCGGTGCTCGCTGAATCTGGCTTTGGCGAAAGAGTATTGGCACAGGCGTTGAAACGAGGGCTGGTGTGCAGGTTACGCCGAGGTGTCTACGTCCAGGCAGCCCAGTGGCGCTTCCTTAAACCCTGGGAACAAGACAAGTTCCGGCTCCATGCACATGTGTTGACTGTGCGTGGCGATCCTGTCTACTCGTATTTCAGCGCGGCACGACTGCATGGATTGTACGTCTGGAATTGCGGGTCACGGGTGCATGTGACCGGGAAGTCGGCGGTTTCGGGAACGAGCAATGCCAAGGATGTGGCGGCGCATCACGAGCCACTGGCTGAATCGGAGTCTGAGCAGTTGACTCTCCGAGATGGGAACCACGTGTTGGCGACAACTCTCGAACGGACGGTGGTGGACTGCGCCAGGGTCGGTGCCTTTGCCCAAGCAGTGATAATTGGTGACCACGCCGTGCATAATGGCGCACGCTTGGAGGTAATGTGGGCCGCTATTGAGACCATGCCCGGCCGCAGAGGGGTGCGCAAGGCCCGGAGGGTACTGCGCGCAATCGATGGTAGATCGGAATCTCCAGGTGAAAGCCGGACGAGGCTGATCATCGCTGAGATGCCCATTGAGCAGCCAGAACTTCAGAAAGAACTTTTTGCGGGCGATAGGAGCTATCGACCTGATTTTGTGTGGGAAAAACAGAGACTGATTGTCGAGTTTGACGGTGATATCAAGTACTTTGCTTACAGGAGCACCGCCGACATCATCTTAGATGAGCGAAAACGCGAGAAACGACTCACGGAGCTTGGGTGGAGGTTCCTCCGTCTCGAATGGAGAGATTTGGCCAATCCAGTCGACGTGAAACGACGCATCATGGCACTCTACGTGGCACCGTTCTGGAGCGCTGCCGCCTAAACGCACGGCTCTCATCGCCGAAAGCGGGGTCAACCCGGGAGAACGGTGTATGTTCTGGGGCGTTTGGCGAGTTCACACCGTTTTCGGGGAATTCGTGGAAGGCGGAGGGAGTTGCGAGGAGATAGCGCGGGAGACGGCCGTTCTCGGCGCCAGGTTCAACAGCACGAGCCAAGAGTCATAGACTAAAACGGTGACTGCCGATACCACCACCCCCGTAATTGTCCTCCGAGCCGCCCGTACCTCTGACGTCCATGCGATCAAGGACCTGGTCGCACCGCTGGCGGAGAGGCGTATCTTGATCTCCAAGGAATCGGTGACGTACTTTGAGGCGATCCAGGAGTTTCTGATCGCGGAAGTTGACGGTGAGATCGTCGGATGTGGTGCGCTGCACGTCATGTGGGAGGACCTCGCGGAAATCCGGACCCTGGCAACAGCAGACGCGTGGCGGGGCAAGGGCGTTGGCCGGGCGATCGTGGAAAAGCTGCTCGAGAACGCCAAGGCGTTGGGAGTGAGCAAGGTGTTCTGTCTGACCTTCGAGGTGGACTTCTTTGTCCGTAACAACTTCACAGTCATGGCAGATCAAAGCGCTGTGGATCCAGCCGTCTATTCCGAACTTCTGCGCTCGGCCGATGAAGGCATCGCCGAGTTCCTCGACCTGGCAAGGGTCAAGCCGAACACCTTGGGCAACACCCGGATGATCCGCCAACTCTGAGTAGCGCTGGAACCTTCCGTCATCCTTACCAAGCGCCAACGCTCCGGGTAGGGTTCAGGTGGGGGCCGGACCCAAACCGGCTTGCTACTTACGGTTGTGCGATTTGGAGGATTACGGCATGAAAAAGCTCATAAATGATCCCAGAACAGTTGTCGATGAAGCAGTGGAGGGGTTCGGCCAGGCGCACGCGGACCACGTAAAAGTTCATCCGGATCCGCTCTTTATCACGCGCAAAGATGCGCCGCGAGAAGGCAAAGTTGGCCTGGTTTCAGGCGGCGGCAGCGGCCACGAACCATTGCATGCCGGATATGTTGGCTACGGAATGCTGGATGCTGCCGTCCCGGGTGCAATGTTTACATCCCCCACCCCCGATGCGATCATTCCCGCTACCATCGCGGCCAATGCGGGCGCCGGTGTGGTCCATATCGTGAAGAATTACACAGGCGATGTCCTGAACTTTGAAACCGCGGCTGAAATGGCTCAGGCCGAAGGTGTGGAGGTGCGCACCGTGCTGGTGAACGACGACGTCGCCGTGGAAGATTCGCTGTACACGGCCGGGCGCCGTGGAGTTGCCGGAACCGTGCTTGTCGAGAAGATCGCAGGTGCCGCCGCCGAGCGCGGCGACAACCTCGATGCCGTGGCGGCCATCGGAAACAGGGTCAACGACAACGTGCGCAGTATGGGCGTTGCCCTGTCCGCCTGCACCGTTCCCCATGCCGGGGTGCCCAGCTTCGAGCTCGAAGATGACGAAATCGAGATCGGGATCGGCATCCACGGCGAACCCGGCCGCCATAAAATCCCGATGGAAAACGCCGACGGCATTACCGCGCGCCTGCTTGAACCGATCCTGGCCGACCTTGCACCGGCAGCCGGGGACAAGGTGCTGTTGTTCGTGAACGGGATGGGCGGGACCCCGGCCAGCGAGCTGTACATCGTGTACCGGGCGGCCGCAAAGCTCCTGGAAGCGGCCGGTCTGGTGGTTGAGCGTTCACTCGTTGGCAATTACATCACGGCCCTTGAAATGCAGGGTTGCTCCCTTTCGGTGCTTCGCCTGGACGATGAAATGACCGAACTGTGGGACGCGCCTGTGAACACACCGGCATTGCGATGGGGGATGTAAATGGGAGACTCAACACTGGATGTCACCTGGGCCGTCGACTGGTTGCGCAAGAGCGCCGCGGTGGTCGCTGAAAATCGGATGGCCCTGATCGAGCTGGACCGGGCCATTGGCGACGGTGACCACGGCGAGAACATGGATCGCGGCTTCACAGCCATCTTGGAGAAGCTCGACGCCGAACCGCCCGCCACACCGGGGGCCGCCTTCAAGCTGGCCGCCATGACCTTGATGTCCAAGGTGGGCGGAGCCGCCGGGCCCTTGTATGGGACCGCTTTCCTACGCGCAGCAACAACCGTCGGTGACGCCGTCGAACTTGATCCTGCAACTCTGGCTGCCGCTTTGGGTGCAGCCCGCGACGGTGTGGTTGCCCGAGGGAAGGCCGAGGTGGGGGAGAAGACCATGATTGATGCCTGGACTCCGGCCGTTGACGCGGCGTCTGCAGCAGCCGCCTCGGGGGCGGAGCCGGCCGCCGTGCTGGCTGCGGCGGCCACGGCAGCGGAGGCCGGCGCGGTTTCCACCGACCCACTCGTTGCCAGAAAGGGCCGCGCCAGCTACCTGGGCGAACGCGCCATTGGCCACCGCGACCCGGGCGCCGCCTCCTCGGCCCTGATCCTTCGCGCTGCCGCACAGGCGGCGGGGGTGATCGCATGAGCGTCGGACTCGTCATCGTCTCCCACAGCGCCCAGCTAGCGGCCGGCGTGGTTGAGTTGGCCGCCCAAATGGCTCCCAATGTTGCACTGATTCCTGCCGGTGGCATGGACGACGGCGGCATCGGGACGTCGCTGGAAAAGGTCATGAACGCGCTCGGGCTGGCAGATACCGGTGACGGCGCCGTGGTGCTCACCGATCTTGGCTCGGCCGTCATGACCGCTGATGCGGCGCTTGAATTCATGGGCAACCCCGAGACGGTGCGGCTTGCCGATGCGCCCTTGGTTGAGGGTGCCGTGGCGGCGGCCGTTGCGGCCCAGTCCGGCGCATCCCTTGACGTGGTGTGCAAGGCCGCCGAGACGGCCCTGCAGGCTGCGACGCCCGCCCCGCCAGCGACGGCGGGGGTGTCCGGCGTCGACCTTGTCCTGGGCGGGAGCCGAGACGGGGAAGCCGTGACAGCTGTGTTCACCTTGATCAATCCCCTGGGCCTGCATGCCAGGCCGGCCGCCGTTCTTGCGGGGGAATTGGGCGCCATGGACGTGCAAATTGACATCAATGGCGTGGACGCCCAATCGGTCATGATGCTGATGACTCTTGGCGCTGCGCAGGGCACTGATTTGAACGTTAGTGCAACGGGACCTGACGCGAAACGTGCCGTGGAATTGGTGCGCAGCGAAGTAGCGGCGGGCTTCGGCGAACTCTGAGGCCCGAGGTACCCGGCGGCTCGATCACCGCGGCAGGTGATATCCCGACTCTGAAAGCTGGGCCAGGCCGTCGGTCACCAACCCGGCAAGGGCGCGTTCAAGTTGGGGTGCGTGCGTGTTGAGTGCATGCAGTTTGCCCAGCTCGGTGGCCACCTCGTCGTGCCGCGAGGCGGCCACCGGATCCCACATCAAATCGGCGTGGATGGGCGTGCCAGCAGCACGCAGCACGGCCATCACGGCGCCGCGGACCTGCCGGTCGGTGCCAGCCCACGGCTGCCCCTTGGGGATGTAGGTGGGCTCGGGCTGGCCGGCGGCGATCCACGCACATTTGTCGAGGACGGGGCAGTCGGCGCACTTTGGGCTTCTCGCTGTGCAAATGAGCGCCCCCAATTCCATGACGGCCGCGTTCCAGAGAACCGATTGCTCCGTGTCCGCAGGAAGCAGATCGGCGGCCAGAGACATCTCTGCGGCGGTCAGGGCAGGCGCCGGAAGTGCCTGACCGATGACCAGTCGAGCGTGAACGCGACGGATATTGGTATCCACAACGGTTGTCCGGCGGCCAAAGGCAAACGCGGCTACGGCAGCCGCCGTGTAACTGCCGACCCCGGGAAGCGCCAGCAATTCCTCGTAGTTGTCCGGCACAGCGCCGTCATGCTCTGAAACGATCTGCCCGGCCGCGGCATGCAGGCGTAACGCACGGCGGGGATAGCCCAGCTTGCCCCAGGCGCGGAGCACATCGGCTGGCGGGGCGGCGGCAAATGCGGCAGGGTCTGGCCATCGTTCCAGCCATTCCTCCCAGATGGGGCGCACCCGTACCACGGGCGTTTGCTGGAGCATGATCTCGCTGACAAGGATGCCCCACGGCGAACAATCGCCACGCCACGGCAGGTCCCTGGCTTCGCGCTGGAACCAATCCTGGATTTCGGTGTACACCCATTCTCCTTATTGCATGTGCCATATTTGCCAAGGTCCGTCTCACGGCCCGAATGGCAATTCAACTCTAGGGCACACACCCGGCCGCAACATCAGCGGTGTGTCCATCCTGAAATCTTGTGCGGCGGCGTGGTTTTTCATGGGTGACCCCGCCCTTAGATAGTCTTGAGTGGTGGGAACAACAGGAAAATCCGGCACGGGCAAGGCCCCTTCGCCGAAGCCTGCCCGGAAAATGCCTCGCGTTTCCCCCAAGGTCCTGCGACGCCGCAGACTCGTGGCCGTTGTAATCGCGCTGTTGGTCATCGGCGGGCTCATTGCAGCCGGCATATCTATTGCCAACCTGTTGGGTGCGGCCGCCAAGAACGACGCCGGGACTGACCCGGGTGCCAGCAGCACTGTGGTGCCCAAGGATGCGGCGAAACCCGGCACTGCGCCGTCGGCCGTGTGTGACGAGGCTGGCATCAAGGTGGCCGCTGCGGTCAACAAGGACTCATTCGCGGCCGAGGAAACGCCCATACTGACCCTGCGCGTGACTAATTCCGGGAAGGCGCCGTGCGATATCAACGTTGGCACGAGTCAGATGGAATATGAGATCACCAGCGGTGAGGACATCATCTACAACTCCAAGAATTGCCAGCTGGACCCCACCGACCTGGTCAAGAACCTGGCTCCAGGTGCTTCGGAAAGCGCCAATATGGTGTGGAAGGTCAAGCGCAACGCCCCCGATTGTGCCACGGTCGTGAGTGCGCCGGGGCGCGGCGGTGCCACATACACGCTTGTTGCTACTCTCGGCAAGTGGTCAAGCGAGAAAGTCACGTTCACGCTGCAGTAGCGGTTAGTTCCGGTTTAGAGGAAGCGGTCCAGCAGGCTGGCTTCTGCGATGCGCGAGAGCCCTTCGCGGACGTTGCGGGCGCGCAGCTCACCAATGCCATCAACCATCATAAGATCATCGATCGTGGCGGCCATGAGGTTCTGCAGGCCACCAAAGTGGTCAACAAGACGCCCGGCCACGGCGCGAGGAACGGCCTTAAGTCCCGAAACCAGGCGGTAACCGCGGGGCTGGATGATGTTGTCGAGGGCGTCGTTGCCGCTGGCCAGGCCTACGACACTGGCGATAAGGTTCAGATCAATCAGATCAGCCTGATCGATCTCCTCGAGGGCCACGACGGCCGCCTCAACGTCAGTTGTCTCCGGGTCCGTGTAATCGCGGATGACGGTGTCGGCGCCGCGAGTTGTTGAAAGCTCTTCCAACTGCAGCGACAGCAGGCGCCCGTCCACACCCAGCTCCAGGACGTAGGCGGCGATCTCCTCGGAGATGCGGCGCACCATCTCGTGCCGCTGCAGCGCGACGGCAACGTCGCGCACAGTGACCATGGCCTCGATCTCCAGCGCGGAAAGCGAGCTGGTCACCTGGTCTAGGCGTGCCCGGTAGCGTTCCAGGGTGGCTAGGGCCTGGTTGGCGCGGGCCAGCACCTTCTCCGAACCCTCCAGGACGTAGCGGAGCCCGCCAACGTACAGGGCAATGATCTGCATGGACTGGCTGACGGAGATCACGGGCACGCCGGTCTGGATGGCCACGCGCTCCGCCGTCCGGTGCCGTGTGCCGGATTCTTGCGTTTCGATGCTTGAGTCCGGCACCAGCTGGACGGCGGCGCGGAGGATGTTCCCGGCGTCCTTGTCGCAGATGATGGCGCCGTCCATTTTGGCCAGTTCGCGGAGGCGGGTGGGGGAGAAATCGATGCCGATATCGAA
>JBKKBD010000053.1:0-3601 GCA_046714315.1 Specibacter sp. | reverse complement strand
CGGGATGTCCCCTCCCGCACTTGGCCGTCAGCTGGCTGGGTCGTAGTGAAACTCCCGGAGCTCTTGCGAGCAGCGGCAGGCGACGGCGATCTTCGCGGCCCACTCGATCGCTGCCTCCCTCGATGGCAACTCAAGAATGAGGTAGCCACCGTTGGGGACCTTGTGACCCGGGTAGGTTCCCTCCGTGAAGCTGCCGTCACCGACCACAAGCACCGGGTCAACCGCCTCGTTGATCGCGCCACCAAAGACGTACACGCCCGCCGCCTTGGCCTCTTCGATGACTGCATGTGAGGTTTCGACCACTGCCTGGAATTCTTCCTCCGGGACCACCATGGCTTCACCGGGAAACGAGATCAGGTACTTCGTCATTCGAGGACTCCTCTGCTTCAGCCGTAGACTCCGTAGCTTCGTCGCTGGGGCACCACGTTGCGCTCAGCCCGATTATGACCCTGGGGCCAGACCCGGGTCAAGGGAAAGTATGACGCCGATTCGGTCATTCGCTGCTGGGGACTTCCAGCGCGAATGACCGAATCGGCGTCATTTCCGCAGGGGGCGAGGTTACTGCTCCTGCATGGGGATCCGAACCCCGCGCTGGGCGGCGACGTCAATGGCTCGCTCGTAACCGGCGTCGGCGTGGCGGATGACTCCCATGCCGGGGTCATTTGTCAGCAACCGTGCAAGCTTCTCGCCCGCAAGTGCCGAACCGTCGGCAACGGATACCTGCCCGGCGTGAATGGAGCGTCCAATGCCCACACCACCACCGTGGTGGATGGATACCCAGGTGGCGCCCGATGCCGTATTGAGCATGGCATTGAGCAGCGGCCAGTCTGCGATGGCGTCAGAGCCATCCTTCATGGACTCGGTCTCGCGGTAGGGGGAAGCAACGGAGCCGGAGTCGAGGTGGTCCCGGCCAATCACAATGGGGGCCGACACCTTGCCCGATGCTACGAGCTCGTTGAACAGCACACCAGCCTTGGCACGTTCGCCGTAACCGAGCCAGCAAATGCGAGCCGGCAGGCCCTCAAACTCAACGTGTTCGGCAGCGGCGTCGAGCCAACGGTGCAGGTGGGTGTTCTCCGGGAACAGCTCCTTGAGCGCCTCATCGGTGACACGGATATCTTCGGGATCACCGGAGAGCGCAACCCAGCGGAACGGGCCCATGCCCTCGCAGAACAACGGGCGGATGTAGGCCGGAACAAAACCGGGGAATTCGAAGGCACGGTCGTAACCGCCCTTGCGGGCCTCGTCACGGATCGAGTTGCCGTAGTCGAAGACCTCGGCACCGGCATCCTGGAATTCCACCATGGCCTGTACGTGGCGGGCCATCGCGTTCTGGGACTTCTTGGTGAAGCCCTCGGGATCTGCCTCGGACTCGGCCGCCCATTCCTCCACGGAGTATTCGGTGGGCAGGTAGGACAGCGGATCGTGCGCGCTGGTCTGGTCGGTGACAATATCGACAGTGAATTCGCCGGCCTGGTGACGGCGCAGGATCTCCGGGAACACCTCGGCAGCGTTGCCCACAACACCCACGGACAAGGGAGTCTTGGAAGCCTTCGCAGCCAGTACGCGCTCGAGCGCTACATCCAAGGAAGGTGCCAGCTCGTCGAGGTAGCGCTTGCCCACACGGCGCTGCAGACGCTCGGCGGACACGTCAACGATAAGGCAGGCGCCACCGTTAAGTGTGACGGCCAGTGGCTGTGCGCCACCCATGCCGCCACAGCCGCCGGTCAGCGTCAGCGTTCCGGCCAGGGTTCCGCCGAAGCGCTTCTCGCCAATGGCGGCGAAGGTTTCAAAGGTGCCCTGCAGAATGCCCTGGGTGCCAATGTAGATCCAGGAACCGGCCGTCATCTGGCCGTACATCATCAGACCCTCGGCCTCGAGCTTGCGGAACTCGGGCCATGTTGCCCAGTCCCCCACAAGGTTCGAGTTGGCCAGCAGCACGCGCGGCGCCCAGACGTTGGTGCGGAAAACTCCCACGGGCTTGCCGGACTGCACCAGGAGGGTCTCGTCGTCGTCGAGCGTCTTGAGCGTGGCAACAATGGCGTCGTAGGCCTCCCACGAGCGGGCCGCGCGGCCGGTGCCGCCGTAGACAACCAGGTCCTCGGGGCGCTCGGCAACCTCGGGGTCAAGGTTGTTCATGAGCATGCGCAGGGGCGCCTCGGTCTGCCACGACTTCGCGGAGAGCTCGGTGCCGCGGGCTGCGCGGATGGTGCGGGAGGGGTCATGCATCGTTGCCATGATGTTCCTTAGCTGTTGGTCCATCGCCGAGTATTGGAAGTCCTGGCGAAAGTTCTTATGTTCTTATCCAACCCTTGGCCGCCGCGCAATCCTAGGGCTTCGCCGTTTGGTCTGTCTGTGATCCAAGACAATGCGGAAGTACGACGACGGGACGTCGCGTGATTGCGTCCCCTCACTACTCTCTGGACCGCTCCACGGCATACCGGCTCCGGTAAACTCACTCGAATGACCCTTCCGCCGCTCACCGATGCCGGGCACGGGGCGTGGCGTCGCGAACCAAGCACGGTTGTTCGCCGCGGACAGAGCCAGCCGCCAAATATGCACGACTCTTTTGTCATTTTTGCCGAATCGGAAACACCCCAAGCCCCACTCGAGTGGGAGCCACACTCGCATCCGCTCCACGAGCTGGTGTGGGCGCGCGGCGGAACCCTGACCACGCGCGTTGGCGACCGCATCTTTACCGTGTCGGAAGGAGAAGGCTTGTGGCTGCCCGCCGGCCAGATACATGCTGGGCGGCTCACCGCCAACGTTGAATTCCACAGCGCCTTCTTCTCTCCCCACCGCATTCCGATGGCTTTTGAGGCACCCACCGTCATCACCATGGTTCCCCTCCTCGAATCCCTACTGAAGCATCTTGCCCGGACGGACCTTGGCACCGACGCCCGGGTGCGGGCCGAGTCCGTGGTGTTCGATGTGTTACAACCATCCGGCCAGCAACGTCTACTCCAACTACCGGGCGACCGCAGAATTGACCCCATCGCCGAGATTCTTCTCGATGACCCCTCAGACGGTCGCTCCCTCGACGAGTGGGCCCAACTATTGGGTCTCAGCGAACGCACCATCACCCGCGCGTTTCGACACACGACCGGATTGTCTTTCGCGCAGTGGCGGCGGGTATTGCGCGTCCATCGCGCCTTAGCGCTCCTGTCCGATGGATGGGACGTCCGCACCACCTCGGAGATGGTGGGCTACGCGCAACCGAGCTCGTTCATAGCCGCGTTCCGGGCCGTCTTAGGGACAACGCCCGGCTCACTTCCCACTGCACAGCAGTAACTCGCTAAGAATTAGGGGCAGAAAGTGTCCGGAAAACCGAATCGACTGTCCTGAAATCCAGATTGCGGACAGCTCGAGAGGCCCATATACTCACTTAGGCAAGGCGAACCTAACTTCCAAAAAACGTCAGCGGTTGCACCATCCGCTGGACAGGAAACTTGCCGGTCCTCGGATCGACGCCAAGCCCGACCATTTTCCTTTCTGCCCTAGGTAGCACCATGCCCACCCCCTGCATCGCAAACGCTGATCTGCCAGTTACCGCCGCTCGCATCGGCACACTCTAATGATTCCGACGACCTCGCTCAGCGGT
>JBKKBD010000052.1:0-11006 GCA_046714315.1 Specibacter sp. | reverse complement strand
ATGCACCTATTGATGCCGCCATGGCTCATGCCGTTGTTGCCGTTCTGCGCGAATGGGGGCAGGGCGGTTGGGAAGGCTCCGGACGTCCAGTAGCCGTTGTTTCGATGCCCTCGCGCACCAAGCCTGCGCTGCTGCAGTCCTTTGCGCAGGCCATCTGCGAGATCGGTCGATTGCCGTACTTGGGCGAGATGTCCCTTGAATTTGGTGGACCCACCGGCGCACGTGGCGGTAACAGTGCCTATCGCCTGGCCGGGGTCTGGGAGCGGTTCGCCGTTGGTCCGGAACTTCAGGCGGCGCTCGCAGCCGGACCATCCGGACCTGTCCTGCTATTGGATGACCTGGTGGACAGCCGGTGGTCACTGACCGTGGCAGGCCGCGCCCTGCGACAGGCCGGTGCGGACCAAGTTCTCCCGCTCGTTCTGGCTCAGGCTGGCTAGACCCCACGTCCTTCCGTTCGCCGTCTCCCCGCCCTTCCCATCTGTGTCGCAGTTGTTGGACCGATTTCACCCGATTTCGGGGTTTTTCGTCCAACAACTGCGACATAGATCCGGGGTGTGAAACAACAGCGGGGTTACGCCTCCACGGGGCGCAGGCGCAGGGCCTGCATGCCGCCGTCGACCGCTATTGAGGTCCCGGAGGTGGAACCCGAGAGGGGGCTGGCCAGGTAGGCTACGGCTCCGGCGACTTCTTCCGCTGTGACCAACCGGCCATGCGGCTGGCGGGCATTCAACGCCGCGCGCTCCGCTGCGGGATCATCGGCCTGGGACAGGAGACGGCCAACCCACGGGGTATCCGCAGTGCCGGGGTTGACGCAGTTGACGCGGACGCCTTCGCGCAGGTGATCGGCCGCCATGGCCTGGGTCAGCGAGAGCACGGCACCCTTTGTTGCCGAATACAGTGCGCGCTGGGGCAGGCCCGCTGTGGCTGCGATGGAACAGATGTTCACAATCGCGGCTCCGCTGGACTTACGCAGATGGGGTAGTGCCGCGCGGGAAACCCGAACCATGCCCACCACGTTGATGTTCCAGACGCGCGCCCATTCGGCGTCGTCATTGTCTTCCACGGAACCGATGGCGCCAATGCCGGCGTTGTTGACCACAATGTCCACGCCACCGAAGGCCGAGACGGTGCCCTCGATCGCGGCTGTGACGGAGGCGTCGTCAGACACGTCGCACGCAAATCCGAGTTGTCCGGCCGGAAGGTCCCCGGGGTTAAGGTCAAGAACGGCAACCTGCGCGCCCATGCCCTGCAATTTGGCGGCGATGGCGGCGCCAATTCCGGAGGCTCCGCCGGTGACTACTGCTGTAAGGGTTGAGAGTTCTTGGCTCATTTATGCCTCCTGGATTTGGGTGCCGGCAGTTTGGGTGCCGGCAGTCTGTGTGCCGGCGCGGAAGAATTCCTGACGTTGGCGGCCCAGTCCGGCAATTTCAACTTCCACAACGTCGCCGTCCTGGATGTAGGGGAAGCGTCCGGAAAGGGCCACACCCTCGGGAGTTCCCGTCAGCACCACATCGCCGGCTTCCAGCACCATGTACTGGCTCAGGTGGTGAATGATTGTGGGCACATCGAAAATCAGATCGGCCGTGTTGGAGTCTTGACGTGGTTCGCCATTGACCCAGCTCTTGAGCTGGAGTCCGTTTTCGTCGACGTCGGCGGCGGGCACAAGCCACGGGCCCAACGGGGTGGACTTCGGCAAGGATTTGCCCTTGGTCCACTGACCTGCGGCGCCGGGAATCTGGTATTCGCGCTCGGAAAGGTCATTGGCAATGACATAACCGGCGACGGCGTCGGCGGCCTCTTCGAGGGTGGAGAGATAGCTGACCTCGCGGCCGATGACCACGCCGAGCTCCACTTCCCAGTCATACTTGGCGGATAGCGGCGGGATCGGCGAAGCGTCAAAGGGGCCGGACACGGTGTTGTTCGGCTTGAGGAAGACCACCGGAATGGTGGGCGGCAGGGCCCCGGATTCTGCCGCGTGGGCGGCGTAGTTCATGCCGATGCAGATGACGTTGTTGGGCCGGGCAATGGGGGAGCCGACGCGCAGTTCGGCAGCGTTCTCCAAGACAGGCAAGGTGCCATTGTTCACGGCGTCGCTTAAGGCGGCAAGACCGCCGCCGGCCAGGAAGGCGCCGTCGATGGTGGACGTGACCGGGCGGGCGTCGTAGCTGATTTCGGTTCCAGAGGAGTCGGCGGCAATGACAACGGGAATTTCCCGTCCCAGCTCGCCAAGGCGTGCGATCTTCATGAAATTCTTACCTCTAACGTGCGGTGCGATTGTGGTGAGAGGGTCCTTCATCGGACCCTAACATCTGAGCTTTCGGGTAACTTTACCCAAACCTTACGGCTATTTTAGCCCTATCGCTAATATTGACACGGAAAACATCCGATGTTTAGCTTGAGGTAACTTTTTCAGAACTTCCTTTCCTCAATCAGGAGTAGCCCGTGAGCACAATCATTGCCGTCGAGACCAGCGACGTCCGTTTTCCAACGTCGCGTGATCTAGATGGCTCTGACGCCATGAACCCGGACCCGGACTACTCGGCGGCCTACCTGCGGGTTGTGACGGACAGTGGCGATGGGCACGAAGGGCACGGCTTCGTTTTCACCATTGGCCGCGGTAACGATGTTGAAACGGCGGCCATCAAGGCGTTGACCCCGTACCTGCTCGGACGCAACGCCGAGGAACTCCTCAATGACATGGGTGGCACATGGCGCGAACTTGCCCATGATTCCCAGCTCCGCTGGCTCGGCCCGGAAAAGGGCGTCATGCACATGGCCATCGGTGCCGTGGTCAACGCGCTATGGGACCTCAAGTCCAAGCGGGCAGGTCTGCCGCTGTGGCAGCTGCTGGCGGAAATGAGCCCCGAGGAACTCGTTGACCTGGTCGATTTCCGGTACCTCACCGACGCCCTGACCCGCGAGGATGCCCTGGAGATCCTGCGCAAGGCAGAAGCAGGCCGTGGCGAACGCACTGCCACCTTGTTGGCCGAGGGATACCCGGGGTACACCACTACACCCGGCTGGTTGGGTTACTCCGATGAGAAGCTGACCCGACTGGCCAAGGAGGCTGTTGCCAGTGGTTTCAAGCAGATCAAGCTAAAAGTCGGTGCCGAGCTCGACGACGACGTCCGCCGCCTACGTACCGCACGTGCCGCCGTCGGCCCTGACATTAGGATTGCCGTTGACGCGAACCAGCGCTGGGACGTTGCACAGGCCATCGAGTGGATGAGCCACCTGGCGCCATTCGACATCGCCTGGATTGAGGAGCCCACGAGCCCGGACGATATCTTGGGCCACGCTGCCATCGCCCGCGGCGTGGCACCCATTCCGGTAGCCACCGGCGAACACGTACAAAACCGTGTGGTGTTCAAGCAGATGTTGCAGGCCGATGCGCTCCAGGTCCTGCAGATCGACGCAGCCCGCGTGGCCGGCGTCAACGAAAACGTTGCCATCTTGCTCCTTGCCGCCAAATTTGGCGTCCGGGTCTGCCCTCACGCCGGCGGCGTGGGCCTGTGCGAGGCCGTACAGCACCTCTCCATGTTTGATTTTGTAGCAGTGTCGGGCCAAAAGGAGGACCGCATGATTGAATTTGTGGACCACCTGCACGAACACTTTGTGGCACCCATCGACGTCCACGACGGTTGCTACTGGCCGCCACTGGTTCCGGGTGGTGGAAGTGAGATGCACGCAGCGTCTGTTGCTGAATACACTTTCCCGGACGGCGCATTCTGGCTGGCCGACGCAGCCGACGCAGCCGACGCGGCAGCAGCCGACGCAACAGGCGAGGCGGCCGCCGTCGAACGCTCCGTTGCCGAACCACAAGAGGATCTGGTCTAACCCCATGCCTGCTCTGCCCACACCCGCCCAAGTTTCCATCCCGCATGCACCCTGGTTCACCGAGGACCGGCTCGGCATGTTTGTGCACTGGGGGTTGTACTCCCTGGCCGCCCGGCACGAGTGGGTAATGTACCGGGAGAACATGGATGTGGGGGAGTACAGCAAGTACTTTGAACACTTTGACCCCGATCTCTACGATCCGCGCGAGTGGGCAGCCGCGGCGAAGAATGCCGGCATGAAGTACGTGGTCCTGACCACCAAGCACCATGACGGGTTCGTGCTGTGGGATTCCGCGCTCACCGAGTACAAAGCCACCAACACCCCGTGCGGACGTGATCTACTCACGCCCTATGTTGCGGCGCTGCGTGAGGCGGGGTTGAAGGTTGGTTTTTACCACTCGGTCATTGACTGGCACCACCCGGACTTCACAATTGACGGCAACCATGCCGCGCGGAACAACCCGGATTGGCAGGACCTTAACAAAACGCGCGACGGCGCCCGGTACCGCGAGTACCTGCACGGCCAGGTGCGCGAACTGCTGAGCAACTATGGGCAGATCGACTACCTGTTCTTTGATTTCTCCTACCCTGATGAGGCAACGGCCAACCCCGACGGCGAACCCAAGTTCCGCGGCAAGGGCGCCGAAGATTGGGGCTCGGTGGAGCTCATGGCGATGATCCGTGATCTCCAGCCTGGCATCATCGTCAACGACAGGCTCAACGTTCCCGGTGACTTTGTGACTCCGGAGCAGTACCAGCCCGCCGGTGCCATGATCAGCGGCGGCAAGGAAGTTCCGTGGGAGGCCTGCCAAACGCTCAACGGCAGCTGGGGCTATGACAGGGACAACCTGGATTACAAGTCCGCCGAGCAGCTGATTCACATGCTCATTGATGGCGTGTCCAAGGGTGGCAACCTGCTGTTGAACGTTGGACCCACAGCCAGGGGTGAGTTTGATCCCCGCGCCACTGTCGTCCTTGAAGGCATGGGCGAATGGATGCGCCTGCACAGCCGCTCCATTTACGGGGCCGGCGCGGCAGGTATTGCCGCCCCTCAGGACTCCCGGTTCACGCGGCGCGGAAACCGCCTGTATCTGCACCTATTCGCTTGGCCGTTCCAGTTCATCCACCTGCCCGGGCTGGCGGGCAAGGTGCGCTACGCCCAATTGCTCAACGACGCCTCGGAAATCACCATGTTGGTGCTGGATCCCGGCCAGGCGGCAGGGCACATGACGCCCGCGGGCCAGGCGCCCGGAACGCTGACCCTGAAGCTGCCTGTGCAGCGCCCGGGGGTGGCCGTGCCAGTCATTGAGTTGTTCCTCGACACCGAAAGCGATGCGTCATGACCCAGAAGATTGCCCTGCACACCCGGCTGAAGGCCGGCAAGGAGGCGGAGTACGATTCCGTCCATGCCCGCATCAGCGACGACTTGGACGCCGCATTGCGCGCAGCAGGAGTCACAGGATGGAACATTTGGCGCAGTGGGCGGGAGCTTTTCCACGTGGTGGAGGTCGACGACTACCAGGCCATGCGCAGGGAATTGGCCCTCAACCCCGTCAACATCGAATGGCAGGCCGTCATGGCCGAGCTGCTTGAGGTTGAGGATGACTACTCCGGCGCCGACATGGGCCTTGCGAAGGTGTGGGAGCTGCCATGAGTCTCCTCGAACTGGGTCGGCTGGGCTTTGGTGCCGCCGGCATCGGCAACCTTTACCGCTCCATGTCCGACGCCGTTGCTACCGCCACCGTCGCTGCGGGCTGGGACGCGGGCATCAGGTACTTTGACACGGCACCGCACTATGGCCTCGGCCTTTCGGAACGCCGCCTTGGCGCATTTTTGGCCACCAAGCCGCGCGAGGATTTTGTTATTTCCACCAAGGTTGGCAGGATCTTGGAACCCGCGGAGTACCCCGCCGGGGCAAGGGATGCCGAGGGCTTCGATGTGCCTGCCGATGTTGTCCGCCGCTGGGATCCTTCCGAAGCTGGCATTCGGCGGAGCATCGAGGATTCGCTGGAACGTACCGGCCTGGACAGGATTGACATCGCCTATCTGCACGATCCTGATGTCTACGATCTCGAAGCAGGCATCAAACAAGCCCTGCCCGCCCTCGAAAAACTTCGCTCAGAAGGCCTGATCAAGGCCATCGGCGTGGGCGCCAACTCCGCCGACGCGCTGCGCGATTGCGTGGCCGCCGCCGATCTCGACGTGATCATGCTTGCCGGGCGCTACTCACTCCTGGAGCAGCCGGCAGCCGGGGATCTCTTGCCGTTGTGTCTGGAACGCAACGTTGCCGTGGCTAACTGTGGTGTCTACAACTCGGGTCTGTTGGCGCGCCCTGTGGTGCCTGACGACGCCCACTACAACTACGCGCCCGCACCGGCCGGGATCCTTGCCCGAGCCAAGGCACTCGCAGCCTGCTGCGATGAGTTTGGTGTGGAACTTCCCGCTGCAGCGTTGCAATTCGCGCTCAGCCACCCGGCCGTGGCCACGGTTGTGGTGGGAGCCTCCAACGCGGGGCAGATCACCCAGACGGCAACCCGCATGGCTGCGGAGATTCCGGGCGAATTGTGGGCCGCCCTGGTTTCACGCGGACTGTTGGACGAGCGCCTTGTCCACGCCTGAGTCTGCGATGCGCATCGACGCGCACCTGCACCTGTGGGAGCTGGGTTCCGGGCAGTACTCCTGGCTGACGCCCGATCACGGGCTCCTGTACAACACCTTTACGGCTGACCAGGCTGGTAAGACTCTGGCGGCTGCCGGAGTGGGTCAGGCGATTTTGGTGCAGGCAGATGACACGCAGGCCGACACCGAGATGATGTTGTCCGCCGCGGCTTCTCATGACTGGATTGTGGGCGTAGTGGGCTGGCTCCCATTGGAGGACCCGGCCGCTACGGCGATGCTGTTGGAAAAGTGGGGCGATCACGCCTCCCTGTGCGGTGTGCGCGCCTTGATTCACAACGATCCTCGCCCACATTTCTTGGCCCTCGATTCTGTTCGTGAGTCTTTGGGATTGGTGGTGCGAGCAGGATTGGCCTTTGATGTTCCCGACGCTTTCCCCCGGTATCTTGACCAAGTGGTTGACCTGGCCCAAGCGCTGCCTAGCCTCCAAGTGGTGGTTGATCATCTGGGTAAACCGCCCAGAGGTGGCGGCGCCGAAGAGCTGGAGCGTTGGCATCGGCAGCTGGGAGCTGTGGCGGCGTTGCCGAATACGACGGCGAAACTCTCCGGACTGCATGCTGGCGGGACTGACTATTCTGCGCAGGCATTGGAGCGCGTCTGGGAGAGCGCACTTTCGGCTTTTGGTCCCGACCGGCTCATGTTTGGTGGGGACTGGCCGGTGAGCCTGCTCGGCGGCAGCTATCAGCAAACCGTGGAAATAGCGGAGTCGTTGATGTCCTCGCTGAGCCCCACGGAGACGCGGTCCATGTGGGCCGGAACAGCGCAACGCATTTACGCTCGATAACATTTAAGTAAACATCGGATGTATTTATCAAAAAAGCGTGTTTTTGTGGCGTGGGTAACATACCATGATGGAAGTTGATTTCCCCCGCTGACGCAGGCGTTGGCGGGAAGTAGCCGCATTTCAGGTTTTTGATGAAGAAGACAAATGAGTCGGCCAGCCGTATCGAATCTCTTTAGAGGTCTGATGTCGGATCAAATGAGGAAGCCTTGAGAGGGCAGCATGAGTAAGAAACTCCTTCGGATCGCCGGGGTAAATAAGAGCTTTCCCGGGGTCAAAGCGCTATCTGACATGCAGTTGGATCTGGGGCACAATGAGGTCCTCGCGCTCGTGGGTGAAAACGGCGCCGGCAAGTCCACCCTCATGAAGCTGTTGTCGGGCATCTACGTTCCTGATTCGGGCACCTTTGAAATTGACGGCCAGGAAGTGGCCATCAACGGAACAAAGCACGCCCAAGAACTTGGCATCAGCATCATCCACCAAGAGTTCAACCTGATGCAGGACCTCACGGTGGCCCAGAATATCTACATCGGGCGTGAACCCCGCCGGGCCGGCGTCTTCCTGAGTGAACGGGCACTGAACCGCAAGGCCCGCCTGCTCTTTGACCATATCAACATCGATCTGGACCCCAAAGCGCGGGTGGGGGATCTGACCGTTGCCAAGCAGCAGATGGTTGAAATTGCCAAGGCACTTTCCTACAAGTCGCGCATCCTGATCATGGATGAGCCCACGGCAGCACTCAACGATGCCGAAGTGGCCACCTTGCATGATTTGATTCGCAACTTTACGAACGAACAAACCGGCGTCATTTACATCTCGCACCGAATGGACGAGCTCAAGGCCATCTCCAACCGCATCACGGTGATCCGCGACGGCGCCTACATTGACACGGTCGACACGGAAAGCACCACCATGCGTGAGGTCATCAACCTCATGGTGGGCCGAGAGATCTCCGGCAACCAGCGTCCGGCGACCCATACGCCGTCGGACGAGGTAGTGCTGAAGGTCAGCGGGCTGGAAACCAAGGGCTTTCTCCGCGACATCAACTTTGAGCTGCACCGCGGGGAAATCCTTGGCTTTGCCGGTCTTATGGGTGCCGGGCGCACCGAGATTGCCCGTGCCATTGTTGGCGCCGACCGCATCTCGGCCGGAACCATCGAGCTCAATGGAACAGAAGTTTCGATCGGGAACCCCGCCATCGCGGCCAGCATGGGCGTGGGCTACCTTTCCGAGGACCGCAAGCACCTTGGCCTCCTGCTCGAGCGCGATGTCAAGGACAACATCGCGCTGAGCTCCCTGAAAATGTTCAGCCGCATGGGCGTGCTCAATGACAAGGCCATGAAGTCAACGGCCGCAAGCTACATCGACAAGCTGCGCATCAAGACCCCCTCCAGCGCGCAGACGGCCAAAAACCTCTCAGGTGGCAACCAGCAAAAGATTGTGATTGCCAAATGGCTCGTGAAGGACTGCGAGATCTTGATCTTTGACGAACCGACGAGGGGGATCGACGTCGGCGCCAAGGAAGAGATCTACGCGCTCCTGAACGATCTGGTGGCACAAGGAAAATCGATCATCATGATTTCCTCGGAACTGCCGGAAGTCTTGCGCCTGTCCCATCGCATCGCCGTGATGAGCGAGGGCCGCCTCACCGGCTTCCTCTCCAATGCCGAAGCCAGTCAGGAGAACATCATGGAATTGGCAACACAAAACACCTCTGGTGCAGTCCTGACACCCCTACCCAGCGCGCAGCGCTCCACCTCGTAAGAAAGTACGGCGAACAGATGACCCTGACAAAGGACGCTGCGCAGGCCGCCAAGGTTGCCAGCAACAAACAATCCGAATTCAACACCCGGCTCCGGGCCAGCTTCCAGCAACTTCTGGCCTTTGCCAGTCTCCTAGCGCTGGTGCTGTTTTTCTCCGTGGCCAGCTCCAACTTTTACCAAGCTTCGAATCTTTCCAACATCCTGCTCTCCACCGTGGTGACGGGCCTGTTGGCGCTGGGCACCACATTTGTCATCATCACCGGCGGCATCGACCTGTCCATCGGTACGGGCATGACTCTGTGCTCGGTCATGACGGCAGTATTCATGACGCAGCTGGGCATGCCGATGATCGTGGGTGTCCTGTGCGGCGTTCTGTTTGGGGCGCTGATGGGAGGCATCAACGGCTTCCTTGTCGCCTTCATGAAGATTCCCTCCTTCATTGCCACGCTGGCCATGATGATGGTTGCCGCGGGCCTTGCCCTAGTCATCTCGGGCACCAAGCCGATTTACACCAATGAAGTTGCCGGGTTCCAAAAGATCTTCGCGCTGGGCAAGTCGATTCCGGGTCTGGTGATCCCCAACGCCGTGTTCATCTTGTTCGCGGCGGCCATCGTTGCCGGCCTGCTCTTGTCCAAGACCATCCTTGGCCGCTACACCTACTCGATCGGCAGCAACATGCAGGCCACGGCGCTCTCGGGCGTGAATGTCACCAAGTGGACGGTGTTGATCTACACGGTTGCCGGCTGCTTCACAGGCCTCGCCGGTGTCATCGCCACGGCCCGCCTCAACTCCGCGCAGCCAGCGGGAGGGGCAGGCTTGGAGCTTCAGGCGATCGCCGCCGTCGTTATTGGTGGAACCTCGCTGGCCGGCGGCAAGGGATCCATCATCGGCACGGTCATTGGCGCGCTGATTATGTCGGTCCTGACCAACGGTTTGTCCATCATGTCCATCCCGCAGGAATGGCAGCAGGTGGCGGTGGGCGTGGTCATCCTGCTCGCCGTGTACCTGGACATGATGCGTCGCAAGAAGGCCACCAACTAAGTCTCCCCACCACCAGCTTTTCACCGCGTTTATACAAAGGAGTTAAACCCATGCAAAGAAGAAAATTCCTGGCCCTCGCCTCGGTAGCCGCACTGTCCCTTGGCCTTGCCGCCTGTGACACTGCAGTCGAAGCGCCGGCCGCCAACGGCAAGACCTACATTGCTATTGTTTCCAAGGGCTTCCAGCACCAGTTCTGGCAGTCGGTGAAGCAGGGTGCGGAGAAGGCCGCCAAGGAATTCGACGTCGAGATCTCTTTCGAGGGTCCGGACAAGGAAACCAACGTTCAGCAGCAGATGGACCAGCTGAACAACGCCATGGCCAAGAACCCGCAGGCGCTTGCGCTGGCCGCACTGGATTCCAAGGCTGCAGAGGGCGTCCTGCAGGATGCCAAGAGCAAAAACATCCCGGTGATCGCTTTCGACTCCGGCGTAGATTCCGATATCCCGGTTGCTACGGCATCCACGGACAACAAGGCCGCTGCTGCCGAGGCCGCCAAGCACATGGCCGAGCTGCTGGGCAACAAGGGTGAGATCGCGATCATCGGTCACTCCCAGACCGCTACCTCGGGCACCGATCGCCGCGACGGCTTTGTTGACTACCTGAAGGCCAACGCTCCGGACATCAAGATCGTCGACATTCAGTACGCGGATGGCGATCAGGCCAAGTCCACGGATGCCGCCAAGGCCATCATGACCGCCTACCCGAACCTGGCCGGCATGTACGGCACCAATGAGGGCGCCGCCATCGGTGTCGTCAACGCCGTCAAGGAGACCGGAAAGACTGGCAAGCTGACCATTGTTGGCTTCGACTCCGGCAAGGCGCAGATGGACGCCATCAAGGAAGGCCTCATGGCCGGCGCCGTCACCCAGAACCCCGTGGGCATCGGCTACGAGACGGTCAAGGCCGCCG
>JBKKBD010000051.1:0-21974 GCA_046714315.1 Specibacter sp. | reverse complement strand
GTGGGGTTTTCAAATTCCTCCGGCCGCATCGCCATTAGTCTGGACCATTCAAGATCGAAGTCAATGAGGTTCTTGGCAATCACTTTTCGCTCGGCCGAATAGGTGGCGAGCAGGCTGGCAGGACTGCGCCCCGCCACCACGTGGGCGATCTTCCAAGCTAGGTTGAAGCCGTCCTGCATGGAGACGTTCATGCCCTGCCCGGCCTTGGCGCTGTGAGTATGGCAGGCATCGCCGGTGATGAAGACACGGGGCAGACGGGTGCCGAGCTCCTCCAACGGGACATCGTCAAAGCGGTCGGTGAGCCGGTGCCCCACCTCGTAGACGCTGCTCCACGCAACGCTCTTCACATCCAGCGTGTAAGGGTGGAGGATCTTGTTGGCATTGGCGATGACCTGCTCAACCGTGGTGTTGCGGACCGCGTGCGCGCCACTTTCAAGGACCTCGCCGAGGTCCACATACATGCGGAACAGGGAGCCTCCCTCACGCGGGATCAGCAGGATGTTGCCGCCGTCACCGGATTGAATGGCGCACTTGGAACGAATGTCAGGAAAGTCAGTGACGGCCAAGACGTCCATGACACCCCACGCATGGTTGGCGTGGGTGCTGCTGTGTTTGGCGCCGATCGATTCCCGGACAGGACTGCGTGCCCCGTCCGCCCCAACAACGTATTTGGCGTGCACAACGCGTTCGACGCCGGCCAACTCACCCTGGGTGCCCACGAGCGTCACGGCCACGGGGTAGTCACCGGACTCGTCAATGGACAGGCTTCGAAATTCCCAGCCATAGTCTGGTTTCATGCGAGACGGCGAATACGCCATGACCTCTGCAAAGTAGTCCAGCACGCGTGCTTGGTTCACGATCAGGTGCGGGAATTCACTGATGCCCGTTGTGTCATCCGGAGCTCTGGCGGCACGGACAATAGCCGTATGGTCGGCGGGATCCGGTTTCCAAAAAACGGTGGCCGTGATCCGGTACGCCTCCGCAATGATGCGCTCGGCAAAACCAAAGGCCTGAAACGTCTCCACGCTGCGGGCCTGAATGCCGTCGGCCTGGCCAATCTCAAGACGCCCGCCGCGGCGCTCCACAATGCGGGTATTGATGTCCGGGAACGCGGCCAGCTGGGCAGCCGTGATCATCCCGGCCGGCCCCGTGCCCACGATCAATACATCCATCTCAGCTGGCAGTTCATTGGGGCGGTCAAGCCCGATCCCCGCCGCCGGCCTGATGCGCGGATCCCCTGAAACATACCCGTGTTGATGGAACTGCACGCGCGGTCCTCCCCGTTGCACAACCGATCTGTCTTTGATCATCATGTGTCACTTCGGCACCCCAAACAAGAGGCGGCCCAGCCCCCAAAAGGCAAGGCCCCGCCGTCGCGCATTAACAATGCACGACGCCGGGGCCACATGTTCGGTTGCTCAGCCCTTGTCGCGGAGGGCGTTGCGTTGGGCGGCCGCGGTTGCTGCCGAGACGTGCAACTGCTCCGGAGTGCGGCCGTCGCGGTTCAAGGGCGGGCAGAGTTCCTCGCGCATGGCGTCCTCGAGGCCGGAGACGGGCTCAAGCTCGGGCACCACGGCAAACGACATGCCAAGGTTCGCCACCATCCAAGCACTGAGCACCTCTTCATCGACGTCAGTCAGCCGAGGATGCGCTGATTTTCCGTGCCACTGCGCCTGCAACCCCAGAAGAGCCGCCAAGGAACGGCGGAGAGTGGACTTGGATGTTTGTACCGCGTGGTGCTTTGCACGGCTGCGCAGGTTCGTCGCCTTGCCAACGTACAGCAGGTCACCGCGCTTCAGCGGCTTCAATTCTGCGGGCCAGTTCGCATCCTTGGGCAGGGCGCCTGTCAAGAATATTTTGTACATGCCGGGGGCGAAAGGCATCGCCTGCCACGATTTTTTGGCAGGGGCCGTGCCTGTCCATTTGAGATTTTCCATGGCTTTGAGCCTACGGCAAAGCAGGGTTCTTACTTTCCCTAGGTTCGAAAAGTGCCAAGGGTGGGACACCTCGCGGTGCCCCACCCTTGTGCCCGGAAGGAAGATCTAGCTAAGCGTCGGCGAGCTCGTCGTCCAGCTCAAACTCAACTGTGGCGATGATCTCTTTCGCCTGGGGATCGATCATGACGGCTTCGATATCGTCGTCGATCATGATGAATTCGCCCTTGTTAGTGGTGAAGTGCCAGGCCAGGACGTTCGCGCCATTGTGCTCGTAGTTGGGATCACCCATGGTGATCTTTTCGAGCTCGTGGCCGGCAACAGAGCAAAGCTCGCGGATGACCTGCTCAAATTCGGGGGCATCCTCGAGTTCCGCCTCGGCCCGACGTGCGTCAAGGTCGGTGACGGTTGCGACGCGGGTGGCGATGTGTGCGGCCAACTCTTCAGCATCCAAGACGAGCAACCCTTCCTGCCCGCGGAGCCACTGAGCGTTTAGGCCCGTGACGTCCTCGGACTCAAACAGTTCCTCAAATTCGTTGTCCAGCTCCTCCATGGCGATGACGCCTTCTGAGCGCTCGGACTCTGAATCTGATTCGTCCTCGAGGTATGCCTCCGTGTCCTGCTCGGACAGGAGGTCGTAGAGCGCGGCCGTCCGGTTGAAAAGCTCCAGATGCGCCTTGGCTCCCATGGCTTCGAAGCCTTCGCGGATGTAGGCATCCAGCTCCTCGCGATCGGGGGTCATGAAGACATACTGGGCAAATCCGCCGTCGAGTGCCTGGGCGAGGTAAAAATCGACGAAGTAGCTGCGCAACGCGTTGGGTGAGATCTCGTCTGCATTCAGGAGGGCCAGGTACATCTCATTCACGACGGAAACATTGTCTCCAACAACATCTTCGTTATCGGCGGCAGCGCCCTCGGTGGTCAAAACGACTGGGAATTGGTTCGTGGTCATGAAAGTTCCTCACTCTTGGGAGCCTTGGTGCTCCTGACAACTTCACGCTATGTTGCCCCGCCGGACCGCAGCCCAATTGTGAGATGAACGTCGGGCGAAGATCCGGAAAACGTTGCCCCGGCAAGATCGCCCGGTGACCCGTCACATAATGCCGCTATGAATTTTCATAGCGGCATTATGTGACGGATCGGCTCTACCGCCCTTCGTGGGCCGCCAGGAACTTGTACACCTCTGTCTCATCAACTCCGGGGAACGCGCCCTGCGGCATGGCGGCCAACAGATGCGAGTTGGCACGGGTTGACGGCCAGGCGTTGCCGGACCATTCCGCGGACAGCTCGGCCGGCGGGCGGCGGCAACAACCTGGATCCGGGCACTTGGACTGCGAGCGTTCGGTGGTTTCGCGCCCCCGGAACCACTTCACATGGGCGTACGGCACACCGATGCTCAGCGAGTACTCTCCCGAGGAGTGACGCTCCGTCCGTGCCGTGCACCAGTAGGTTCCGACGGCGGTGTCCGTGTATTGGTTGAACGCCCTGAACTTGTCCGGAACATCAAACACCGCGCGTGAGGTCCAGAACCGGCATACGGACTGGCCCTCGATGGCGCCGGTGTGATCGGCCGGGAAGTTCACGCCGTCGTTCTCATAGGCCTTATGGATAATGCCCGACTCATGCACCTTCTGGAAATGCGTGGTGATGCCCAAATGCTCGGTGGCTAGGTTGGTAAATCTGTGCGCGGCCGTTTCATATGACACCGAAAACGCGTCGCGAATGTCCTCAATCGCCAGTTCCTTGGCAGCCTTGGCCTCCTTGAGGAAGTCCACGGTGGCCCGTTCCGGCATCAGCAGCGACGCCGCAAAGTAATTCGTGTACACGCGCTGGCGCAAAAAGTCTGCGTAGTTCAGCGGCGTCTTATGGCCCAAGACGTAGTGGCCAAGCGCCTGCAACAGCACCGACCGGGGGTCGTGATCCGAGCGTTGGCCTTGCGTGAGATAAATTCGGCGATTCTTCAAATCCGTCACCGAACGGGTCGAGTGCGGCAAATCCCCCACATAATGCAGGTCGAATCCGAGGTGCTCGGCGACGTCGGCCGCCACATGGTGGGAGAGCGGCCCGCGGTCGTGCCCCACCTTGGCCAGCAGCTCCTGGGCCTGGCGTTCAATCTCCGGGTAATAGTTGTTGCGCTCACGCATTTCCATGCGCAGCTCGGTGTTGGCCCGCCGTGCCTCCTCCGGCGTTGCGGACTGCTCATCCAACCGCCGTTCCAGCTCATGCTGCAGACCCACCAATGACTCGAGCACTTCCGTGGAAAGCCGCGAGCTGACGCGGACGGTGGGCAATCCGAGCGACTGGTACAGGGGCCCGCGCTGCGCCCTCTCCAGCTCGATTTCCAGCGCCGCCCGCCGGCTGGGCGGCTCGGCTCCCAAGAGCTGTTCAAGCCCGACGCCGAGTGCCCCGGCGAGTGCCTGCAGCAGGCCCAGCTTGGGCTCTCTTTTCCCGTTTTCGATCAAGGAAAGTTGCGACGGCGCGGCCCCCACCTTCTCGCCCAGATCGTCAAGGGTCATACCCAAGTTCTTGCGCAAGTGCCGCACCCTCCGACCCAGGGAAATAATGTCCAGTTCCGCGTTTGCACCGGCTCCCTTGCCGATGGGCGTCCGCGCAGTACCTGTGTTCCAGCCCACATTAGTCATTTCTTGATAATACGTGAAGAACTGCCATTCTTTCCAGCATTTACCCCTAGTAACCCCTTGAAAAGCTCTGAATAGTAGAAATCACGAAGAAGAACACAGGGTTTAGGTCTCAATCACCGAAACCCCCATCGCACAAGGAGCAAGCATCATGACTGCAGCATTTGAACCCGCAACGACGCCGGAGCAGAGCAATGCACAGGCAGCCGCAGCCCTCGAACTCGAGTGGGCGGCCAACCCCCGCTGGACCGGGATCGAACGCACTTACTCCGCAGCTGACGTGGTCAAGCTCCGTGGCCGTGTCACCGAAGAACAAACTTTGGCTCGCCGCGGCGCTGAGAAGCTGTGGGACCAGCTGCGCAATGCCGGCCCGGAGGACTACACCAACGCCCTCGGTGCACTGACCGGAAACCAGGCAGTTCAGCAGGTCAAGGCCGGACTGAAGGCCATTTACCTTTCCGGTTGGCAGGTTGCCGCCGATGCCAACACCTCGGGCAACACCTACCCCGATCAGTCCCTGTACCCCGTCAACTCGGTCCCTACCGTTGTCCGGCGCATCAACAATGCCCTGCTCCGTGCGGACCAGATCGAGTTCTCCGAAGGAAAGCAGAGCGTTGAGGACTGGCTAGTGCCGATCGTGGCCGACGCCGAGGCAGGCTTTGGTGGCCCGCTGAACGCTTACGAGCTCATGAAGTCCATGATTGCCGCTGGCGCGGCCGGTGTGCACTGGGAAGACCAGCTCGCCAGCGAGAAGAAGTGCGGCCACCTGGGCGGAAAGGTTTTGATCCCCACGGCCCAGCATGTGCGCACACTCAACGCGGCACGCCTCGCGGCGGACGTCTCCGGTGTTCCGTCGGTCATTATTGCCCGCACCGATGCCGAGGCGGCCACCTTGATCACCTCCGACGTCGACGATCGTGACAAGCCGTTCATCACCGGCGAGCGCACGCCTGAAGGTTTCTACAATGTGCGCAACGGGATCGAACCGTGCATTGCCCGCGGCCTCGCCTACGCACCGCACGCCGATCTTATCTGGATGGAAACCGGCACACCGGATCTGGAGCACGCAAAGAAGTTTGCGGACGCCATCCACGCCGAGTTCCCGGACCAGATGCTTGCTTACAACTGCTCCCCGTCGTTCAACTGGAAAAAGCATTTGGACGACGCCACTATCGCCAAGTTCCAACGCGAACTCGGCGCCATGGGCTTCAAGTTCCAGTTCATCACCCTGGCTGGCTTCCATGCCCTGAACTACTCGATGTTTGACCTCGCCCACGGTTACGCCCGGGACGGGATGAGCGCCTACGTCGAACTGCAGGAGCGCGAATTTGCCTCCGAAGACCGCGGCTACACCGCAACCAAGCACCAGCGCGAAGTGGGTACAGGCTACTTCGATCTGGTCGCGAGCGCACTGAACCCAAACAGCGGCACCCTCGCATTGGCTGGTTCCACCGAAGCCCAGCAGTTCCACTAACCCTCCCCCTTTCCCATCTGTGTGGCAGTTGTTGGACCGATTTGGCCGGAAATGGCGCATTTTCGTCCAACAACTGCCACACAGATTAGCCAGACTTGGAGAATCCCCATGAACTCGACGAACAGCCTCAATGGCATCACGTTCAACGGCATTACCCTGACCGCTCCGCCCATCCACCGCCAGGAAGAAATCCTGACCCCTGAGGCCCTGGATTTCATCGCAGCATTGAACCGGACCACGACGGCGCGGCGCCAAGACTTGCTGGCGGCCCGCCAGACCCGCCGTAGCCAGATCCTCAGCGGCAGCGATCCCCGCTACCTGCGGGAAACCTCGCACATCCGGGAAGACTCGCGCTGGCGCGTTGCGCCTCCGGCTCCCGGGTTGGAGGACCGCCGCGTGGAAATCACTGGCCCGGTTGACCGCAAGATGACCATCAACGCCCTGAACTCCGGCGCCAAGGTGTGGCTGGCCGACATGGAAGATTCCTCCACCCCCACCTGGGGCAATGTGATCCGCGGCCAGCTGAATCTGATTGACGCGTTGGAACGCCGCATCGATTTCACCAGCCCCGAGGGCAAGGAGTACAAGCTGGCACCCGCAGAGGAGCTGCCCACCATCGTGGTCCGCCCCCGCGGCTGGCACCTGCCGGAAAAGCACCTGCTGATCAACGGCAAGCCCATGGCCGGCGGCATTGTGGACTTCGGCTTATTCTTCTTCCACAACGCCCGGCGGCTGATCGCCCAGGGCAAGGGGCCGTACTTCTACCTGCCAAAGATTGAAAACCACCAAGAGGCCCGCCTCTGGAATGACATCTTCATCCAGGCCCAGGATCTGCTGGGCATCCCCCAGGGCACCATCCGCGCAACCGTCCTGATTGAGACCATTACGGCCGCCTTCGAGATGGAGGAAATCCTCTACGAACTGCGCGACCACGCCTCAGGCTTGAACGCTGGCCGCTGGGACTACTTGTTCTCCGTCATCAAGAACTTCCGCACCCGCGGCCCGCGTTTTGTGCTCCCGGACAGGAACCAGATCACCATGACGGCTCCGTTCATGCGGGCCTACACCGAGCAGCTGGTCCGCGCCTGTCACCGCCGCGGCGCTATGGCGATCGGCGGGATGGCCGCTTTTGTCCCCAACCGCCGCGATCCCGAGGCCAACGCCAACGCGATGGCCAAGGTCCGCGCTGACAAGACCCGGGAGGCCAACGACGGCTTTGATGGTTCCTGGGTGGCCCACCCTGATCTGGTTCCTGTTGCCATGGAGGTCTTCGACGCGATCCTGGGATGGAACCCTAACCAAATCAGCCGAACACGCGAAGATGTGGAGCTCGATGACCGCGCCTTGCTCAACGTCGCCGGCACCCAGGGCAATATCACCGAACAAGGCATCCGCGACAACATCTGGGTCGGTATCCAGTACATCGAGTCGTGGTTGCGCGGCCATGGCGCGGTGGCCCTGAACAACCTCATGGAGGACGCCGCCACCGCGGAAATCTCCCGCTCGCAGATCTGGCAGTGGATCCACAGCCAGGCCATCACGGATCAGGGCGAACTCATCACCTACGACTGGGTCAAGGAGATGCTGGAGGAGGAATTCGCCAGGCTCCCCCGCTTCGAAGATGACCGCTTCCAAGATGCCCTGGAAATCTTCACGGACGTTGCCATGGGCGAGGAATTCCCGGCCTTCCTGACCACCTCCGCCTACGCCAACTACCTCCATGCAACACCGGAGCGTGCGCTGGCGGCTGCATAAGTTTGGCTGCCCTCGCCGGATGCGACGCCACTGCAAGCCCGAGATCCGGGTTCCGGCAGGGCAGCCTCAATTACATAGAGAACGACGGCGGTTGGCGCTGGTTCCAGACGGACCTCGCCCACCGTCGTCGTACTTGTTCCGGAATAATCGCGGCCACTCCCCCGTTGCCGCCAGTATGAAGATTGAGATCTGGTCCGACGTGGCCTGCCCCTGGTGCTACATTGGCAAGCGCCGCTTTGAAACAGCCCTGAACGGCTTCGCCCACAAGGATTCCGTGGAGGTGCAGTGGCGCAGTTACCAGCTGGACCCCACCATCCCCGAGCACTACGACGGCACCGAGCTCAGCTACCTGAGCGACCGCAAGGGCATGGACCCCGAGCAGGTTGCGGGCATGTTCGCCCACGTCACCGAACAGGCTGCCGGCGAGGGCCTGAACTACAAGTTCGACGACGTAGTGGTGGCCAACAGCTTCAACGCCCACCAGTTGCTGCACCTGGCCAAGGCACATGGAAAGGGCGACGTCGTCAAGGAAGCCCTGTTGTCGGCTCACTTTGAGCACGGCGTCGACATTGGTGCCCGCGAGGCCCTGGTGAAGATCGGCACCGAGGCCGGGCTGTCCGCCGTCGAAATTAACGGCGCACTGGATGCCGATACCTACGCAGACGACGTCCGCCACGACTTCGCCGAGGCCCGCGCGCTCGGCGTGACGGGTGTTCCGTTCTTCGTCATTGACCGCAAGTACGGCCTCTCCGGCGCACAGCCGGCCGAGCTGTTCTCACAGGCTCTTGAGCAGGCATGGCAGGAAGCCAACCCGCTGAGCATGGTCGGCGCTGGTGGAACAGATGCCGAAGCTTGCGGCCCGGACGGTTGCGCTATCTAACGAACACTGCCCTCAATCGGGTAGGCAACAATCGCGATCTTGCCGCCGTCGGGGGACCAGCTGGGAACATTCATGGTGCCCTGGCCGCCGAACACTTCGGCCAGGGTGGCCATGGTTCCGTCCTGTTCCAGCAGCCGCACCTCGACAGGCACGTCCGCAGGATGCCCCAACGTGCCGGGCGGGAAACTCACATAAGCGATACTGTTCCCGTCCGGCGAGGGGTGCGGGAACCAGTTCACCCGCTCGTCAAAGGTCAACTGCTCCGGCGTGCCACCGGTGGCCGGCATGCGGAAGAGCTGGGCATGGCCGGGCTCGCTGGAGCCACGCTCGGAATTGAAGTAGATCCATGATCCGTCCGGCGAGAACTCGGCACCGTCGTCGGCAAAGTGATCGTCCGTCAGCTGGGAGTCCGGACCGCCTGCGGCGGGCACCGTGAACACGTTGGTAAGAACCGGGCCGTTTTCGGCGGTCAGTCCAATGTAGCCCAGCATCGTTCCGTCCGGAGAAACACCGTGAAGGTAGTGCCGAAAATTAGCCCCGTTGTCATTCGTGACGCGACGTGGTGCGGCGGGACTTCCGCCGTCGAGACTGACCGCGTAAATATGCCCGTCTTCGCTGGAAACATAAGCCGTCCCGCCATCCGGGCTGATGACGTGGTCATTGTTGATCTCGGCGATGCCACCCAGACCGATTTCCTCAAGCGCCCCAGCCACAGCCCCGTCAACGGGCAGCCGGAACAGGCGCCCGTCCCCGTTGATGAGCAGCGACGAACCGTCGGGACTCCAGTTGGGCGCCTCAAAGAGCATTGTGCTGGAGGAGAGATGCAGAGTTGCCTCTGCCGTCTCCACGTCCATCACATACAACTCGGCGCGTTGACCGTTTCGAAGCTGCCGTGCCATGGTGCCTGCCTTAGTTGGGTTAGACCAGGAATGATTCCCAGGCCGGGTTTGTCACCACAGGCTGCGCCCGGTGCTGGTTTGGCTGCGCCACCCAGTCAACGCCGTTGGCGATGACCCGCTGCACCTGCGGGTGGTGGTAGACCGGGTATTCCTGATCGCCCGGGCTGAAGTAAAAGATCCTGCCCTTGCCCCGGGAGAAGGTAACGCCGGAACGAAACACCTCTCCCCCGGCAAAGGAGCTGATGAAGATCAGGTCATCGGGCTCGGGGATGTCAAACAGTTCACCGTACATCTCCTGCTTCGGGATGACGATGGGGCTATCCACACCAGCGGCGATGGGGTGTGAGGGCTTGACCGTCCACACGAGTTCGCGTTCGCCCTCATTGCGCCACTTCAAGGAGCAGGTGGTGCCCAGCAACTTGATGAAAATCTTGGCAAAATGGGCCGAATGCAGGGCCACGAGCCCCATCCCGCCGAGCACGTGACGCTGCACGCGCTCCACCACCTCGTCGGAGACGTCGCCGTGGGCTATGTGCCCCCACCAGAGTACGACGTCGGTCGCTGCCAAAGTTTCCTCGCTCAGGCCATGCTCTGGGTCGGCCAGCGTGGCCGTGGTGATGTTGGCGTCCGGATAGTACTCGCGCAGTGCCTCGGCGATGGCGCCGTGCATGCCCGTGGGGTACATGTCCCGGATCGTGGCAGGCTCGTTGTTGAGTTCGTGGACGCCTTCGTTCCACACCAGGATGTTGAGCTTTTCAGCCATGGTTAGAGCCTCACTTCACGCTGTTCAAGGGCGGATTTGTAGCACGCGTCAATAATTAGTGCCCGGGTCAGGGCTACAGAACCGTCGTACTGGCCCCAGACCCCTGCGCCGCCACGGATGGCTGCGACGAATTCATCAATAACGGCTTGGTGGTTGCCATCTTCCAAGGGCTCCGCCACGTAATCGGCGTTGACTTCTTCCTTGTCCGTGAAGATGCGCAGGCCAGAATCGGAAACCTGGTGTGAGTGGGCGGCACGCAGTTCGGCGCCGCCGTCGGTCCCGTACACCCGGAAGTCCATGAGGTCCGCGGGGTCGCGGTAGCTGGCCCAGCCAGCCTCCACCACTAGGGTGACACCGCCTTCAAGGCGAATGAAAGCTGAGGCGAAGTCCTCCACCTCAAACTTGTTGTTTGCCGATGCGGCGATGTAGGTGGCATCGCCGCCCCGGCCCTGCGTGCCGAGTTCTGAATAGGTGGAGGCAGAGACCGAGATGACCTTGGGTTCGCCCAGCAGGTGCAGCGCGTAGTCCAGGACGTGCACGCCAATGTCGGCTAGGGGTCCGCCGCCTGCCAGGTCTGGATTAGTGAACCAGCTGCCCAGTGTGGGGATGCCGCGGCGGCGCAGCCAGGAAGCCTTGGCGTAGTACGGGCGTCCCAGCTCGCCGTCGTCAATGATGCTCTTGAGTTTTTTGACGTCGCCACGGCGGCGATGATTGAAGACAACGTCCAAGACGCGGCCGGCCTCGCGGGCAGCAGCAACCATGGCCGCACCCTCTTCGCCGTTGCGGGCCAGCGGCTTTTCGCTGAGGACGTGCAGTCCACGTTCGAGCGCGGCAATGGTGATGGGCGCATGCAGAAAGGTGGGAACGGCCACGCTGACGGCGTCCAGCCCTTCAAGTTCCAGAAGATCTTCCCAGCGGGCAAAGCCATGGGGGATGTTGTACTCACTCTGGAGCTGGGCCAGCAGTTCGGTTTCCATGCCCGCCACCGCAACAACTTCCACACCGGCCACATTGCTGAAAGCCTTGATGTGTTGCTGTCCGGCCCAACCCACTCCGACAACACCGACTTTGAGTGTTGCTGGCACAGTCACATCGCTCACTAAGGACACCTTTTCCTGATTTTCGGGGATTCATGGCAAAGCCAAAATGAAGCACGTGCGGGAGATCCAGCACACACTCCACCAACTTAGTGGAACTTAAATTTAGAGTCAATCAAAAGTCGACATTCAATATCAGCAGGATCTTCAAGGGCCTTCCGCCCAACTCGATCACACATCGTCCATCGATCCGAACTTTTGTTTGCAAGTCAACAAAAGAGCCCCGTGTGGCGGGCGATCAGGGCTGGCCGAAAAGTACGACGGCGGCACCTGGATGAGAAAGGAAACTCACCCGGGTGCCGCCGTCGTACTTGATGAATTGCTACTTCACGGCGCCCGCGGTCAGGCCTGCCACGAAGTTCTTCTGCAACAACAGGAAGCCGATCACAATGGGGATGCTAACAACCACGGAGGCGGCCATGATCTGGTTCCAGTAGACGTTGGTCTGCGTGGAGTAGAGCTGCAGGCCCACAGCCAGGGTCCGGTTAGCGTCGGTAGTCATGACCGAGGCGAACAGGACTTCACCCCAACTGGTCATGAAACTGTAGATGGCGACGGCGACGAGTCCGGGCCGGGCTGCGGGCAGAATCACCTTGATCAGCGCGCGCATGGGACCGCAGCCGTCCACCTTGGCGGCTTCATCGAGTTCACGCGGAATGCCGTCGAAGTAGCCGGCCAACATCCAGATGGAGAACGGCAGCGAGAATGTCAGGTACGTGATGATCAAACCGACGCGGGTACCTACCAACTGAACGCCGAAGTTGGTGTTGATGTTCACGAAGATCAAGAACAACGGCAGCAAGAACAGCACGCCGGGCAACATCTGAGTGGACAAGACTGTGCCGGAGAAAAGCGCGCGGCCGCGGAAGGTATACCGGGAGATGGCATAAGAGGCGAAGATCGCGATGACCAGCGAGAGCAGCGTAGCAACGGTGGAGACAATGACGGAGTTCAGGAAGTAATCCGCCAGCGGAACTGTTTTCCACATGTCAATGTACGGCTGAATTGTCAGCGTTTCAGGCCACCAGGAGAAAGAACCCTGCACATCCTTCAGTGGCTTCAGTCCTGAGATCACCATGACGTAGATGGGGATGATGGTGAAGATGCTCAGCAGCGTAATGGTGACGATTCTAAAGACCTTGGCGCCGGTTGTTTCATGCATTGTCTTTCCTCCGGTTCATCAAGAGCAGGTAGATTCCACTGGCGACCAGCAGGAAGAGCAGGAGCAGGACCGACATTGCGGCACCCGAGCCAAAGTTCCAGGTCAGGAATGAAGAATTGTAGATATGGAAGGAGATCAGGTCACCCGCGGGAGGTTGTGAACCGCCGAACAAGACGAAGGGGGTGTTGAAGTCGTTGAAGGTCCATAGGAACATGACCAGAACAAGAACCATGTTGACCGGGCGCAGCATGGGCAAGGTGATGTGCCACCACTGGCGGAACGGCTTCGCACCGTCAACGGCCGATGCCTCGTACACATCGGTGGGGATGGACTGCAGACCAGCCATCAACATCAAGAAGGCGAAGGGCCACAGCCGCCAGATGGCTACGACGACGACGGCGAGGAACGCGTTGTCGCCGATCAGCCAGAACGGCTTGTCCCCGGGCAGACCCAGGTTGTCGAACAGCAGGTGGTTGAGTGCTCCACTGTCCTTTTGCAACATGAATTTCCAGGCGATGACGCCGGCGTACATGGGCAAGGCGTAGGGAATCAGGAACAGGGTGCGGAAGATGGCGCGTCCGCGGAAGGTCTTCTGCAGGGCAACTCCGGCGGCCATTCCGAGGCTCCAAGAGATGCCAACCACCAAAATGGTGAATGCCGCGGTGATGCCGAATGATTTCAGCAATCCGATGCCAACGGCGGAATCAAAGTCGAGGGCCACCTGATAGTTTTTCAACCCAACAAAGGGTGCGTTGCCCCAGTTGGAGATGAACATCTTGGTGAGCTTGAGGAAGCTCATCCAGATTCCCGTGACCATGGGAACAACGTGGATGAAAAGCTCAAAAATGACAGCCGGTGCTAGCAGCGCATATGGCAACCACCAGCCGGCGCGGCGGGGCTTGCGGGCTTTCCTTCCGGTTGCCCCGGCTGCGGGGCCGGATTTCTTTACGGCGGTGGATGCAGACACTGCGAACACGCACCTTTCTGGGAAAGTTTGAAAATGAAGGAGGCGGAGGATTCACGCCAGGTGAAGAACTAAATAGACCTACAGCTGAAGTAAACAAGCTGGGTTGGTGCGTGAGGCTACGAGAAGCCGCTTGGCCCCACGGCTGCGAGGGGCCCCAGATTGCGAGTCGCTCAGCAAGCCAATTATTGGACGAGCTGCTTGGGCCCACGCCTGCGAGGGGCCCCAAGTGTGGGTCGCTCAGCGACCCACACCTGGGGAGCAGGTGTGGACTAGCTTGCTGCTTCGACCGCCTGCTGTGCGGTGGTCAGAGCTGCCTTGATGTCGTCCTTGGAGACGGTTCCGCCGGAGGCGATCGTGGCGAACATCTGGTTCATGGCCTTGCCTACGGTGCTCTCGAATTGGTCCTCAGCCGGTACCAGGGGCAGGGGCTTGGACTTGTTTTCGTAGATGTCGGCGAAGGTCTTGGCCAGTTCTGCATCTTCGGTGAAGCTGGGGGTGACCCCTGCGAGAACGGGGAGGGCTGCGAACGGCTTGTCGAGTTCGGCCTGCGTGGTTTCACTGGTCATGAACTTCACGAATTCCAGTGCGCCGTCCTTGTTCTTCGTGTTCTTGAAGATGGACATGTTGATACCGGCAACCATGGTGGCTACGTCGGTGGCGCCTGACGGTGCGGGGAAGGCAACTACGCCAAATTCGTCGCTCTTCATACCTTGAGAGTTGATGGAGCTGTTGGCGTTGCTCTGGCTCAGCACCATGCCGACCTTGCCGTTGGCAAAGTCGTTGACGGCCTGAGTTGCGTTGTCGTATTGGGCGTTGGCAGGGTCAACAACCTTGTCAGTCTGCATGAGGTCCAGGTACCGGGCGATACCGTCGATGACACCGTCTTCGGTGAACGTCGGCTTGCCTTCAGCATCGAAGAATTCCGCGTCGTTCTGAGCCGCGTTGATGAAAGCAAAGTGGGAGTTCTCGGTGTAGCTGCCAGCTGCCAGGGCGAAGCCGTGCTTGTCCCCGGTTGTCAGTTTCTTAGCTGCTGCAACCATGTCTTCCCACGTGGTGGGAGGCGTCAGGCCGGCGTCCTTGAACATTGCCTTGTTGTAGTACAGGCCGTAAGCCAAGCCGTACAACGGCACGGAGGTGGGGTCTTCGCCAGGGACTCCGCCGGTGTCCATGGCGGTCTTGACGAACTTGTCCTTGCCGCCAATAGCGTCAAGAGCAGCTGAATCGAAGGGCATGAAAGCGCCCGTTGACTGCAGTGAGGCGGCCCACGTGTTACCGATATTGAGGACGTCGGGCGCCTGGCCCGAGGTGACGGCGGTCTGAATGCGGGTCTGCAGATCGTTCCAACCGATGACCTCGAGGTTGACCTTGATGCCGGTCTCTTCCTCGAACTTCTTCAGCTGCGGTGTGAGAACCTCCTTGTCGTTATCCAAGCTGGTGCCTTGGTTGCTGGCCCAGTAGGTCAGCGTCTTGCCGTCTGACTCGCCGGACGCGTTGTCGGCACTTCCACTACAACCAGTGAGGGCAAGTGCCGCGATGGCCGCTACCGCGGCAAAAGATCGAATTTTCACTTCAATGACTTCCTTGTCTGAGGGGATTAGCCCGGAAAAATCTTCAAATCTCAGGTGTGGCGCAGGCCATACCGAGGACGTGATTCCCAACCTAGACGAACTTATGCCGACCGTCAATCAAAAGTAGATAAATTCTTGAACCATTATTGAGTTGTGATCAACGGAACGCGCCCCGAAGGTCAGCAAAACCGTGCGCCCGGAGGCATAAACCTGGTCTAGATCGTTGATTTTGCGGGGATTTTCTTGATAATTCACTAAGAGAGACGCAAAGCACTGAACCGGTTAACTTACGCGCCAAAGACTCGACGAATAACATGCAGGGGCGGCTAGGTGCGCGCTACGCCCAGGCTGGCCCGAAGTCGCAGAACACCGGCCGGCATCGACACGTTGTCGCGCTCGTGGCCCTGAATAATATCCAGCAACAACATGGCCGATTGGCGGCCCAACTCACCAATATCGCGGTTGAGTGCAGTAACAGGCGGGGAGCTGAATTGGCACATGATCGAATCATCCCAGCTGACCACGGAGACCTGCTCGGGCACGGAAATCCCCAATTTTTTCAGTCCGGCCAGCCCACCCACGGCCATGAGATCGTTTCCGTAGAAAAGTGCGGTAGGAAAGTCTTTTGAGGCAGGATCCAGACCCGCCATCAGCGCAATGGTGGCCATCTCGCCGTCGGCCGCGGTGTAATCCGAGGCCGTAACAACGGCAGAAATTCCCAGCGCTGCCGCATGGGCTACGACGGCGGCACTCCTGGCGCGCTCATGTCCCAGCGTTGGCAGCCCAGATATGTACGCGATCCGCCGGTGTCCTCGCTCATGCAGAGCCTGAACCACCGTCGCCGCATCCGCCGATTGATCCACCGCGGTGGCCGCGCTACGGCCAGTCAGTGTTCGGGTTCCGCCGACAAGAACGAACGGCAGGCCAAGATCGTTTAACAACTGGCCGCGGGGATCGTTGCTAGTTTCATCGAAGAGGAGGACACCGTCCACGCGACCTTCGCCGACCCACCTCCTATAGACGGCCAGATCGCGGCGCCCGGCTGCACGGTCACCAGCAGCGTCCGGCGCCACGATGCGCAGCATCAGGTTCTGATCTCGCTCAGCAAGGACTGCCTCGATACCCGCCAAAACACTCATGTAAAACGGCTCGGAACCCACGTGGGCCGGGTCGCGCAACAGGACGATCCCAATGGTTTCACTGCGGGATTGGGACAGCGCCCGGGCACTTGAACTGGGGTACCAGCCCAGCGCCGCGGCCAGCTTCACGACCTTTTCACGCGTCTCCTCGCTAACTCCGGGCCGGCCGTTGAGGGCATAGGAAACCGACGCCTTGGAGATGCCCAACTGCTGCGCCAGGGAAGTGATCGTCACGTTGGGCATGGGTTATTCCTAAGGCTGTTGCTGGATAAGAAGTTCCACGCTGGCTGGCGAAAGGACATGATCAATGACCATGTGGCCAGCACCTAGGACGCCCGCATGCCCGCCCGCCATGGACTGCACAATGCGCAATCGGGCGGTCGCCAGGGGAAGTGAGCGCTGGTACACAATTTCACGAACTCCGGCCATGAGGTATTCACCAGCCGAGGAAAGGCCCCCGCCAATCACAATGACGGAGGGATTCAAGAGGTTTACGCTCGCGGCAAGCACATCACCCACATCGCGTCCGGCCTGCCGCATCGCGGCAATGGCGGCCAAATTTCCACGCCGCGCCAGCTCAAGAACATCCTCGGCGGTCGCTGCCGGAACCCCCACTGCGGCCAGCGCCGAAGCTACCGCTGGACCCGAAGCCATTGCTTCCAGGCAACCGATATTTCCACAGCGGCACATCACATCACCGCCACGCGGAACGCGCACGTGCCCAATATCCCCGGCCGTTCCGTCTGCTCCGCGCTGAAGCAGCCCACCGCTGATAATGCCAGCACCAATACCGGTGGCCACCTTGATGAAGAGCAAATTCTCGACGTCGGGCCAGTAGGAAGCGCGTTCTCCCAAGGCCATAATGTTGACGTCGTTGTCCACCAGGACATCCACATTAAAGCGGTTCTGGACGTAGGCAGGAACATCAAAGCCATCCCACCCGGGCATGATGGGAGGGCTGGCCGGCTTTCCCGTGGAGTGCTCCACCGGTCCCGGCAGCCCAATGCCAATTCCCACAAGCTCGCGTTCATGGCGCCCGGACGTGACAAATATTTGGCCGCACAGTTCCAGCATTTGATCCAGCACGGGCGTTGGTCCTGCGGCAATGTCGATGTCTTTGCGGAACTCGCCCAGCACAGCGCCGCGCAAGTCAAGCAGGGCCACGAGCATGTGCGTGGCCCCCATATCGACCGCCAAGATGACGCGGGCAGAAGGCTGGAAGGCAAAGCGCGATGGCGGTCGCCCACCCGAGGAGACCGCCTCGCCGGCGGGGCCAATGAGGCCGGCTACGCTCAGGGCATCAATCCGGGCAGCAACCGTGGAACGGGCCAACCCCGTGATGGTGGCTAGTTCCGCCCGGGTCCGGGCGCGCCCATCACGCAAAAGTTGAAACACGTCGCCTGCGCGGGACTGTCCGTAGGGTTGACCGGCGGAATCCGGGCTGTCAGCACCGCTCGGCGACTCCCGGCGCGGCTGCGGCAATACTGGTGACTTTGGCATGACCAATAAATAACACACAGGCTTCCAACTGTCACAATTGTTTGGATCGGGGATTAAATACAAACTTTTGCTTGACCATCGTCAAAAGTTCCCATAAGTTGATCTGGAACACACATTCATGCCTTTCAGGAGTTCCCAATGACGTATTCCCTGCAGCTGTACACCGTTCGCAAGCCCCTTGAAGAAGATCTGCCCGGCACCATTGCCCGCGTGGCAGAGCTTGGCTTTACCAAGGTTGAGCCCTATAACTTCGTCGCCACGGCAGACGCTTTGGCCGCAGCCTTTGCCGAAAACGGCATCACAGCCCCTTCCGGCCACGCCCCGTTACTGAAGGATGACCAGGACGAAATCTTCGCCGCCGCCAACAAGTTGGGCATCACCACAGTGATTGATCCCTTCATTCCGGCCGATCAGTGGCAAACCGCAGAGGACATCCAGAAGATTGCCGAGGGCCTCAACGCCGCAGCCAAGAAGGGTGCCGAATACGGGGTCCGTGTGGGTTACCACAACCATGCCTGGGAGCTGGAGTCCAAAATCAACGGCACCAGCGCTTTGGAATACTTTGAAACCCTTCTGGATCCGGAACTTGTTCTCGAAGTGGACACGTACTGGGTTTCCGTTGGCGGCGCCAACGCCGTTGACGTCCTAACCAGCCTGGGCGAGCGCGTTAAGTACATCCACATCAAGGACGGCCCCTTGACTACTGACAATCTGGCACAGCTTCCCGCCGGTCAGGGCAAGGTCCCGGTTTGGGATGTCATTGAAGCCGCCAAGTCTTTGGAAGTTGGCGTCGTTGAATTTGACGACTACGCCGGCGATATCTTTGAAGGCATCGCGGAAAGCCTCGCCTTCCTGAACCGCGGAAAGGCCTGATCCACATGGCAAAGACAGGACCCGTAGGCGTTGCCTTCATCGGCGCCGGAAACATCAGCAAGCAGTACTTGGACAACCTGACCAAGTTCCCCGACGTCAAGGTACTTGTCATTGCGGACCTCTTTGAAGAAGCCGCAGCCGCACGCGCAGCCGAGTATGGCATCGAAATTTCCGGCGGTGTGGACGTAGCCCTGAACCACCCCGACGTTGAAATCATCGTGAACCTGACCATTCCGGCGGCCCACGTTGAGGTTGCCACCGCAGCCATCAAGGCTGGCAAGCACGTCTGGACGGAAAAGCCGTTCTCACTGGACCGCGAAAGTGGCCTGGGACTCTTGAAGGAAGCACAGGCTGCAGGCCTCCGCTTGGGTTGCGCCCCTGACACCTTCCTTGGCGCAGGCCTGCAGACCGCCCGCCGCCTGATCGACGCCGGCGAAATCGGTACACCGCTCACGGCATTGACCATGTTCCAGTCCCCCGGTCCGGAGTCATGGCACCCCAACCCGGCGTTCCTCTTCCAAGAAGGCGCCGGCCCGCTGTTCGATATGGCTCCTTACTACCTGACCGCACTGGTTCAGGCTTTTGGTCCCATCGCCAAGGTGGCTGCCGTGGGAAATACCGCATTCCCCACGCGCACCATCGGCTCCGGCCCGAAGGAAGGCGAGGTGTTCGACGTCGAGGTTCCCACCCATGTCAGCGCCATTGCCCAGTTTGAATCCGGCGCATCCTCACACAGCGTCTACAGCTTCGAATCTCCCAAGGCCCGCATGGGATTTGTGGAGATCACGGGCACCGAGGGCACCATCTCGCTGCCTGACCCGAACAACTTCGACGGAGACATCAAGCTGTGCAAGCGCGGCGAAGAGGACTGGACGTCCATCCCGGCAACCGGTCCTGCCGACGGCCGCGGCCTAGGTGTTCTGGACATGGCCCGCTCCATCCGTGCCGGTGTTCCGCACCGCGCCACGGGCGAGCTGGCCTATCACGTCCTCGACGCCATGGTGTCCATCGCCGAGTCCGTGGACAGCGGCGAATTCGTTCAGGTCGCCAGCACGGCTCCGACCTCCGAATCCGTGCCGGTGGACTGGAACCCCTCCGCAGCAACCCTTTAGGAATCCAACGATTATGACCTCCCCCCAAACATCCGGCGCCCGCCCTCTCGGCGTGGCAGCCATTGGCTACGCCTTCATGGGACAAGCCCACTCCAACGCTTGGCGCACCGTTGCCAACCACTTCGACGTCCCGGACTTTGAACAGAAAGTCCTCGTAGGACGGGACGCCGTGGCTGTTGCTGCGGCCGCGAAGAAGTATGGCTGGAGTGAATCTGCCACTGATTGGCGGGAGGTCATAACGCGGGACGACATCGATATCGTCGATATTTGCGCCCCGGGATGGCTGCACGCAGAAATTGCTACGGCGGCACTCGCCGCAGGCAAGCACGTCCTGGTTGAGAAGCCGCTAGCCAATTCCTTGGCAGAGTCCGAGTCAATGGTTGCCGCTGCCAAGGCTGCCCGCAGTGTTGGCGTTCGCTCCATGGTTGGTTTCAACTACCGGCGCGTGCCGGCCTTAGCGCTGGCTCGGAAACTCATCGAAGATGGTGAGTTGGGCACCGTCCGTCAGGTCCGCGCGTCGTACCTGCAGGACTGGCTGGCGGACAGCGAAGCCCCCATGACGTGGCGGCTTCGCAAGGAAACCGCGGGATCGGGCGCCCTGGGCGATATTGCCTCGCACGCCATCGATCAGATCCAGCACCTGCTGGGCGACACCGTCACGGCTGTTTCGGGCAAATTGCACACCTTCGTCACCGAGCGTCCTGGCTCGGACGGGATCGAGCCTGTCACGGTCGACGACGCAGTGTGGGCAACGCTGTCCATGGCCAGTGGCGCCGTGGCGAGCGTGGATGTCTCGCGCGTGGCACTGGGGCAGAAGAATGCCCTGCGCGTAGAGGTTTATGGCACGGCCGGGTCGCTAACCTTCAACCTGGAAAACCCCAACGAACTGTACTTCCTCAACGGCACCGAGCCCATTGAAGTTCAGGGATTCCGGCGCATCCTTGTCACGGAACCCGAACACCCCTATATTTCAGGGTGGTGGCCGCAGGGACATGTGATTGGCTGGGAGCACAGCTTTACCCACCAGATTCGCGACTTCCTCCACAGCATCGCCCACGGAACCGATCCCTCACCCTCATTCGAGGAAGGACTCGGTGTCCAGCAAGTACTGGCCGGCATCGAGGCCTCCTCGGCAGCAGGCGGCTTGACGGTCCCGGTGGTTGCTGACGGAACCGCTCCGATGGTTGAGCCTGTCGAAACCCAACTCCTCCACAACTCTTAAGGACTGACCCATGGCACGCCCCTACACTTTGTTCACCGGCCAGTGGGCCGATCTCCCCTTCGAAGAGGTAGCACGGCTGGCCTCCGACTGGGGCTACGACGGCTTGGAAATTGCCTGCTCGGGCGATCATCTTGACCCCTGGCGCTGGGACGAGCCCGGCTACGTTGAAGGCAAACTTGCTGTGCTGGGACGCTACAACCTGAAGGTGTGGGCCATCTCCAACCACCTCAAGGGCCAGGCCGTCTGCGATGACCCCATCGACTTCCGCCACGAAGCGATCGTCGGTGCGAAGGTCTGGGGCGACGGCGAACCCGAAGGCGTCCGCCAACGCGCCGCAGAGGAAATGAAACACACCGCCCGGCTGGCCAAAGCCCTCGGAGTGGACACTGTCGTCGGATTCACCGGCTCCTCCATCTGGCAGTACGTGGCCATGTTCCCGCCCGTCCCCGCGGCAGTGATCGAGGCCGGCTACCAGGACTTCGCAGACCGCTGGAACCCCATCCTGGACGTCTTCGACGAATGCGGCGTGCGCTTCGCCCACGAAGTCCACCCGAGTGAGATCGCCTACGACTACTGGACAACCGTCCGCACCCTCGAAGCGATCGGCCACCGGCCCGCGTTCGGCCTGAACTGGGACCCCTCCCACTTCATGTGGCAGGGCATCGACCCCGTCTCCTTCATCTGGGACTTCAAAGACCGGATCTACCACGTGGACTGCAAGGACACCAAGCTCCGCCCCACCGGCCGCAACACCGTCATGGGCTCCCACCTGCCCTGGGGCGACCCCCGACGCGGTTGGGATTTCGTCTCCGCCGGCCGCGGCGACGTCCCCTGGGAATCCTCCTTCCGCGCCCTCACCGCCATCGGCTACGCCGGCCCCATCTCCGTCGAATGGGAAGACGCCGGCATGGACCGCCTCCACGGCGCCCCCGAAGCCCTCGCCGCGCTGAAGAAATTCGACTTCCCCGCCTCGAACACCTCCTTCGACGC
>JBKKBD010000050.1:0-17963 GCA_046714315.1 Specibacter sp. | reverse complement strand
TTCAGGATGGCGCGGTTGTTCTCAGCGTCGATCTCGTTCAAGGAACGAGCAACACCCAGACGCAATGCACCGGCCTGGCCGGAGGGGCCACCACCGTGGATGCGGGCCCAAACGTCGTAAGCGCCGTCCAGGTCCAGGAGGCGGAACGGGTCGTTTACTTCCTGCTGGTGCAGCTTGTTCGGGAAGTAGTTGTCCAGCTCGCGGCCGTTGACAATCCACTTGCCGGTGCCGGGAACGACGCGAACACGGGCAATTGCCTGCTTGCGACGGCCAACAGCTGCGCCGGAAACGGTCAGTGCCGGGCGTTCCTTCTTGGGTGCTGCATCGGTTGCAGCTGAGCTTTCGCTCGTGTAGCTAGTCAAAACTTCTTCCTCAGCCACAACGGCTTCGGCGTTCAGCTCTTCAGTATTCTGAGCCACGATTCTCCTTGATAAATATTGGGTTGGTGGCCAGGACTACTGGGCGACCTGGGTGATTTCAAACGTCTGCGGCTGCTGAGCGGCGTGCGGGTGCTCAGCACCGCGGTAAACCTTCAGCTTGCCAATCTGGGCGTTGCCCAGCTTGGTCTTGGGGAGCATGCCAGCGATGGCCTTCTCCACTGCGCGAACCGGGTTCTTCTCCAACAGTTCTGCGTAGTTCACGCTGGACAGACCGCCCGGGAAACCCGAGTGGCGGTATGCGCGCTTCTGCTCGAGCTTGGCGCCGGTCAAGGCAACCTTCTCGGCGTTGATGATGATGACGAAATCGCCCATATCCATATGGGGAGCGAAGGTCGGCTTGTGCTTTCCACGCAGCAGTGTTGCGGTCTGGCTGGCAAGACGGCCCAAGACAACGTCGTTGGCATCAATGATGTGCCACTGACGGTTGATATCGCCGGGCTTCGGGGTATACGTACGCACGGTTTTTGCCTTCGTTTCTTGTTCTTAGGTGGTGTCACAGATGGTTGACACCTGCTATCTATGCGTTTACCGGAACAGAGGTGAGGGCTCTAACACCAGTCATCCTTACACTTCCCGATGACGCCCGCTCAGTGGTAGTCCTGCAACCGGACCTGTAGCGGGCGCGTGGTATCGAGATAGGACACGCACAACGACTACCTACGATACCGTTAATATTGCCACCGGGTCAAAGCGAGGATCTACGACGGGCGCTAGTTCAGTCCAAAACGCCTTCGGGAACGGCTCGCCGAGTCCTCGTCAGGACGGCCCGGTCGTGCATTTCTGTCTCATGAGGATAGTGAACTTCTTCCAGAATCAGGGGGTGCGGGGCCGCCAAAACGGACTTTGCGTCGCGGATTCCCGCCATTAAACGCTCATACATCCACTCTGGACGCTCTTGACCCTCCCCTACTCGGAGGGAGGCTCCGAGCAGGGATCGAACCATGTTGTGGCAGAACGCATCAGCCTGAATATTGAGGTTAATCACACCGTCTGGATCCTGCACAAAATCAAAGCGTTGCAGGGTCCGCACAGTCGTGGAGCCTTCCCGCGGCTTTGCGAAGGCTCGAAAGTCCTGCAGTCCTAGCAGGGGCGCAGCTGCTTGGTTCATCAGCACTACGTCCAAATCACGTTCGTGCCACAGCGTCAGGGCTCTTTGCAGTGGATCCTTATACGTGGAGCCATCGGCGATGCGGTAACTGTAGCGGCGCCACAGGGCCGAGAAGCGTGCGTCAAAGCCCACCGGGGCCCTCGAGGCATCCACGATCTGCACGGTCCCGCGTAGCTCCCGCAAGACCATTCCGAGTGCACCGTTCAGGCGCCTCTTGAGTGAATCCTCGGGCACCTCATCGTGCCCTCGCCGCAAACCATCCCATTCCTCAGGCGTGAGGTCAAAATGCGCCACCTGTCCGCGTGCGTGCACACCGGCGTCCGTGCGCCCAGCGACAGTGAGCCTCACGGGCCGGCGTACGATCACCGCCAGTGCCTCTTCGATAACGCCTTGGACGGTGCGCTCAACTGGCTGGATTCCCCACCCGCTGTAGGATCCGCCGTCGTACGCTATGTCCAGGCGGGACCGAATCAGGCCTCTGTATTCGGGGGTCATTGTGGGGTTGTGCATGGCCCCAATTCTACCGGCCAGAAATACCCAGACATGCAGGAAGGACCCGCCTCCCACAAGGGGTGACGGGTCCTTCCTGACAAAACGAAAGCTTTCGCTTAAGCCTTACTTGGTCTCTTCAGCAGCAGCTTCGTCAGCTACAACTTCAGTTTCCACAACTTCTTCGCTCGGAGCTTCTTCAACCGGGGCAGCCTTGACAGCAGCAGCGGTAGCTTCCTTCACAACGGCCTGCTTGGCGCTGACCGGTTCCAGAACGAGCTCGATGACAGCCATGGGAGCGTTGTCGCCCTTACGGTTGCCGATCTTGGTGATGCGGGTGTAGCCACCGTCGCGGTTCTCCACAGCCTTGGCGATGTCGGTGAACAGCTCGTGGACAATGCCCTTGTCGCTGATCAGGCCGAGAACGCGGCGGCGTGAAGACAAGTCGCCACGCTTTGCGAAAGTTACCAGTCGCTCTGCGTAGGGGCTCAGGCGCTTGGCCTTGGTCAAAGTGGTGGTGATCCGCTTGTGCTCAAAGAGCGAAGCGGAAAGGTTCGCGAGCATCAAACGCTCGTGAGCCGCTCCGCCTCCGAGGCGGGGACCCTTGGCGGGTGTAGGCATGGTGTTTCTCCTCAAGTGTCAGCCGAACCGCTGCGGACACATCAATTGTGTCCGCAGGGCCGGCTAAAAAAATTGTTGTTCGAACTTAGAGCTCGTCGTCGCTGTATGCGTCGTCGTTCTCGTCAAGGGCTGCGGCGCGGGCGGCCAGATCGAATCCTGGAGGGGAATCCTTCAGGGCAAGACCTAGTTCAACCAGCTTTGCCTTTACCTCGTCGATGGACTTCGCACCGAAGTTACGAATGTCCATCAGGTCAGCCTCGGAGCGAGCAACGAGTTCACCCACGGAGTGGATGCCCTCACGCTTGAGGCAGTTGTAGGAACGGACCGTAAGGTCCAGATCCTCGATCGGCAGGGCCATGTCTGCGGCAAGAGCGGCATCCGTCGGGGACGGGCCAATCTCAATACCTTCAGCCGCGGTGTTCAGCTCGCGAGCCAAGCCGAACAGTTCAACCAGCGTGGTGCCAGCGGAGGCGATGGCATCTCGCGGGGAGATGGCCTGCTTCGTCTCAACATCAACGATGAGCTTGTCAAAGTCGGTGCGCTGTTCAACACGGGTTGCTTCTACGCGGAAGGTCACCTTCAGAACGGGAGAGTAGATGGAGTCAACCGGGATACGGCCAATTTCCTGATCTACGTTCTTGTTCTGAGCAGCCGAAACATAGCCGCGACCGCGCTCGATGGTCAGTTCGAGTTCGAACTTGCCCTTCGAGTTCAGCGTGGCAATGTGCATGTCAGGGTTGTGGAATTCCACACCGGCCGGAGGAGCAATGTCGGCAGCCGTAACAACGCCAGGGCCCTGCTTGCGCAGGTAGGCGACGACGGGCTCGTCATGCTCCGAAGACACGGAGAGGCCCTTGATGTTAAGGATGATCTCAGTGACATCTTCCTTAACACCGGGAACCGTGGTGAACTCGTGCAGAACGCCATCCAGGCGGATGCTGGTGACAGCAGCGCCAGGGATGGAGGACAGCAAGGTCCGACGCAGGGAATTTCCCAGGGTGTAACCGAAGCCTGGCTCCAGCGGTTCGATAACGAACCGTGAGCGATTCTCGGAAACTACTTCTTCAGATAGGGTGGGGCGCTGTGCAATGAGCACTGGGGTTTCCTTTCAGCGAGCATCCGCTATATGACGCAACACAGGTAGTGGAAATGACGGCTGACGAGAGTTAACGGCGGCGGAGTTGGCCCCCACCGAAGTGAAGGCCAACTCTGTTGCTCTAATTCTCGTTAGACGCGACGGCGCTTGGGCGGACGGCAGCCGTTGTGGGCGCTGGGGGTTACGTCCGAGATGGAACCAACCTCAAGTCCAGCAGCCTGCAGTGAACGGATAGCCGTTTCGCGGCCCGAACCCGGACCCTTTACGAAAACGTCAACCTTGCGAAGGCCATGCTCCTGTGCGCGCTTGGCAGCTGCTTCAGCAGCCATCTGTGCAGCGTACGGAGTTGACTTACGCGAGCCCTTGAAGCCAACTTCACCGGCAGAAGCCCATGAGATGACAGCACCGTTCGGATCCGTGATGGAAACGATGGTGTTGTTAAAGGTGCTCTTAATGTGCGCCTGGCCCAGCGCAATATTCTTTTTATCCTTGCGACGCGGCTTACGAACCGCGCCCCGAGTCTTTGGGGGCATTTTATTCTCCTACGAAAGTTTAATGAGGGGTCGGCATAAGCTAAAACCCACGCTTGCCAGATGGGTGAAAATTGCTCTGCAGCATTTTTCGATCCGGCTGGCGAGTTTTACTTGCCGGCCTTCTTCTTGCCTGCGACGGTGCGCTTCGGACCCTTGCGGGTACGTGCGTTGGTCTTCGTGCGCTGGCCATGCACGGGCATGCCACGACGGTGGCGGATACCCTGGTAGCTACCGATTTCAACCTTGCGGCGAATGTCGGCTGCAACCTCGCGGCGAAGGTCACCCTCAACCTTGTAGTTACCCTCGATGTTGTCACGCAACTGAACGAGTTCAGCGTCAGAAAGGTCCTTGACACGGACGTCCGGGGAAATACCCGTTTCGGCCAGGACATTCTTTGCACGGGTCTTGCCCACGCCGTAGATGTATGTAAGCGCTACTTCCAACCGCTTTTCGCGGGGAAGGTCTACGCCAGCGAGACGTGCCATATTTGGCTTCTCCTATGTGTAAACCGGAGGTCGTAGGCAGTACACCCGCACATTTTGTGAATGCGGCCCTGGCCTCCGACCAGGGGTCCATTGTCCGGTTGCGAACTTTCGTTCGCCTACGTCCAACTTGTGCTGCCTTATTAATTTACTTGCGTGAGCAATAGCTCAGGGATCCTGCCTCAGAGAGGAAGGATTAGCCCTGGCGCTGCTTGTGGCGCGGGTTCTCGCAGATCACCATGACTCGACCGTTACGGCGAATCACCTTGCACTTATCGCAGATCTGCTTGACGCTCGGCTTAACCTTCATGGCATTCCTTTGCGTGATTGCAGTTGTGGTTATTTGTAGCGGTAGACGATACGACCACGGGTAAGGTCGTACGGGCTCAGCTCCACCACAACTCGGTCCTCAGGAAGGATACGAATGTAGTGCTGGCGCATTTTTCCTGAGATATGGGCAAGAACGATGTGCTTGTTCGTCAGCTCAACACGAAACATCGCGTTGGGCAGCGCTTCAGTCACAACGCCCTCGATCTCAATGACCCCGTCTTTCTTGGCCATATCCTCCGCTAACTTTGTTGCGCCGACATAGGCAGCCCCTGAAGGGACCGTTTCAGATCGGCGTTCGATTTGCTACTGATTATTGTTTGCCCAATTAATCCCACCGAAAGGCAGGCACAGACAACCAACAACCTACTCTAGTGCAAATCTGCAAATAAGTTAAATTGACTCCTGCAGTCCGGGAAACGGCAGCCAAGTTCGCACCGGGGTGGTCACGGCTGTGGCGTGGGCAATCCCGTCACCGATGGCTAGGCGCACCGCCTCTGCTGCCGCGCTTTGCAGTTCGATCATGGCCGCTATGGGAACATCCGGGCTCGTAGCTAGCGTTCCCGTCCCGGTGGCCAGCGTGAAAATCGTGTCGCCGTCGGCCATGGTGTGAACGGGATTTAGTGCCCTGGCCATGCCCGCGTGTGCCGCCGTCGACGTTCGTTTCGCCTCGGCCACTGTGAGCAGCGCATTGGTGGCCACCACAACGAGGGTGGTATTCAGCCCCTCCCCCGCCGCCGGTGCCGGCATGCCCGCCTGCCATGGCAACCCAGCCGCGTTGACCACGGCCAGCGCTCCCACCACAATGTGCTGGTTCGCACCGGTCAGCCGGATCGAGGCGGTTCCCAGCCCGCCCTTGAATCGCCCTGCACCGATGGCCGCCCCGGTTCCTGCACCAACATTTCCGCGTACGACGTCGGCCCCTTCCGCCCCGCCCGCAGCGTCAAGTGCCGCCTCGTACCCCAGGCCCGCGTCGGGTCGCGCCGTGAAATCCCCGCCCCGGCCCAGGTCAAAGATCGCCGCGGCAGGCACAATGGGAACCACGCCACCGGGGACGGGAAAACCACGGCCGTTTTCCTCGCACCACCGTTGCACCCCGCCGGCGGCCGCCAGCCCGTAAGCGCTCCCACCGGTCAGCACCACGGCGTCGACGGTTGCCACCAGCGTGGTGGGATCCAGGGCGTCTGTTTCATGAGTTCCCGGGCCTCCGCCGCGAACGTCAACGGAGCCGATGGTTCCCGGCGGTGGCACAACCACGCTAACTCCGGTTAGCCAGCCCTCGCCGATGCGCTGGGCATGGCCCACCCGAATCCCGGGCACGTCCGTGATGGCTCCCGTCGTTGGGCCTTCGGTGCGTGGCATGGGTGGGTCTCCTTGAATACGCTGGCGAGTCTTTCCCTGATTATGTCCGCTGCGTGGGCAGGGCACCAGCGCCAGCGCCACAACGACGAAACGCTTGTCCCTTGAATCGCACTGATTCAAGGGACAAGCGTTTTGTCTAACGTGGTGCATGGCAGTGTTAGAGGTAATGCAGTGTTAGAGGTAATGCGGTGTTTAGAGGTAGGGCTTGACGTTTTCTTCGTACGACTTCGTGATCGAGGCCGAGGCCGTGGCGAAGGCCTCGGCCGGATCGCCCTTTTGCAGCATGATCTTCTCAAGTGCCGTGGTCAGGTCCTTGTCACCGTTGGGAACAAACACGCGGCCCCAGTCCTGGACCCGGGTGCCGGCCAGCTGGTCGACAGCGGTGCGGAACTGCGGGGTCTTGGCGTAGACGGATTTCATGGTCTCGCCTTCCAATGCCGAGGTACGGACAGGCATGTAGCCGGTGTTGGAGGAGAAGTAAGCCGTGTTCTCGGCGTTCGTCAAGAACTTTAGGAACATGCCTGCCGCCAACTGCTGCTCGGGGGTCTTCCCTGCCGGGATGGCCAGTCCGGTGCCGCCGGTGGGGCAGGCAGCGCCCTTTGCGCCTTCAGGCAGGAATCCGGTGCCGACCTCGAACTTGGAGGCCTCCAGGAGGCCGCTGAGGGAACCTGTGGATCCGATCGTGCAACCCGTGAGCCCTGCACCGAAATCGGCCACCTGGTCCTTGGCCGTGACGGCTGCGCTCTTGTTCTCGTAGACGATCGTTTGGAGGTACTTGGCAGCCTCGAGCGCTTCGGGCGTATCCAGCGTCATGGCCCAGTCCTTGGAGTAGGCGCCGCCTGCGCCCCACAGCATGTTGCAGAACCACCATGCCGTCCACGAGGTGCCCTTGCCCAAGCCAAGCGGCGTAACGCCGCCGGCGGACTGGATCTTCGGTGCCCACTCGTCAAATTCGGTCCAGGTCTTGGGTGCACGGTCGGGAAGACCGGCCTTCTCCCACACGGACTTGTTGTAGTAGAACAACGGCGTTGAACGGGCATACGGGATGGCCCAGTGCGAATCCTTGAACTCATAGTCGTTGTACAGCGTGGTGTTGAAATCATCCGTGCCGAAGTCCAAGTGCTTTGCCAGCTGGTCGATCGGCAGGATCTGGCCGTTGATCATGTAGCGGAACCACCAGACATCGCTGGCGATGACCAGATCCGGAACATTGCTGGAGCCCGATGCCGCCTGGAACTTCTGTGCCACCTCGTCGTAGTTCGCGCCTGCAGTGACAAGGTTGACCTTGATGCCACTCTCGGCGGTGAAGCGCTTGATAATCTCGGATTCAATGTCCTTTGAGGCACCCGGGTGGTTCGACCACCAGGTGATCTCCTTGGCCGGAGTGATGGCGGCCCAGTCAGTGGCGTTCTCTGTTGCCGCGCCCCCGGCCTCGCCGACGGCGGGTCCCCCGCAGGCCGCCAGAGTCACCGAACCGCCCACAAGGGCGGCCAGTTGGAGCAGCTGTCGACGGTTAAGGTTTGCAAATGGTGAAGCAGACATTCAGTTCTCCTTGGATGGTTGCCGCCGGACGATCGGGCCCGGCGGTGCGGTGCACAGGTGAAGGGCTTGGAAACTGCAGGTGACGCGTCAGCCGGTCACTGCACCGGAGGTTAGTCCGGTGACGATCCGGCGCTGGAGCAGGAAGAAGACGATCAGCACGGGAACTGTGATCAGCACAGTTCCTGCCATGAGTACGCCCCAGTTGGTGACGCCGTCGTTGTTTTGTAAAAGCGTTAGGCCCACCGGCAGTGTCATCATCTCGGCCTTGTCCACCACCAGCAGGGGCCAGAGGTATTCGTTCCACTCTGAAACGATCGAGACCAGCGCCACTGCCGCAATCGTGGGCGCCGAGATCGGCACAACGAACCTCCAGAGACGGGTCCAATGGCTGGCGCCGTCAAGCGCGGCAGCTTCCAGGATGGAGACGGGCAGTGTCAGGAAGTGTTGACGGAACAAGAAGGTTCCGAAGGCGCTGGCCAGCCCCGGCAGGATCAGTCCCTGGTAGGTGTTGATCCAGCCGAGATCGGAGACCAGAGTGTAGTTGGGGATGATGACGATCTGCTGGGGCACCAGCAGCGCAAAGACCACCAGCCCGAACACAAATTTCTTGAAGGGGAATTCCAGGAACACCACCGCGTAGGCGGTTGTCAGGCCCAAAGAGATCTTAAGTGTGGCGCCAACAACGGTGGTGATCATCGAGTTGATGAAGAAGTTGCCGAACGGCACGGCCGCTAGGGCATCAAAATAGTTGGAAAGCGCAAACGATTCGGGCAGCCACTGGATGGGAACCGTGTAGATCTCATCGCGCTGCTTGAAGCTTGCCAACATCATCCAAACCAGGGGAAGGATCATGGCCGCTACGGCAACCGCCATCATGACGTAGCCGCCGATGCGGGGCTTGGCCCACCCTGGGCGTGGGGCTGGAGCGCCGTTGCTGTGCGGAGGGGTTTCCCTAGGCTTCACAGCGTCCAATTTTTCCGCTTCGACGCTCATTAGTAGTGAACCTTCTTTTGAATGAACAGCATCTGCACTGCCGTAATTACCAGCAGCACAAAGAACAGGACAGTGGCGATCGCCGAGGAGTATCCGGCACGGCCGGTGGCAAAGCCCTCCTGGTAGATCTGGTACATCATGGTGGTGGTGCCTTCCAATGGCCCACCCTTGGTCATGGCCTGGATGATGTCGAAGGACTGCAACGAGCTCAGCAAGGTGGTGACGGAAAGGAAGAACGTGGTGGGCCCCAGCAGTGGGAGCACCACATTGCGGAACGAGGCAAAGGGACCGGCGCCATCAAGCGTGGCTGCTTCAACAAGGTCCTTCGGCACGGCCTGCAGGGCGGCCAAATAGATCAATGCCACATAGCCGACGTTTTTCCACAGGTAGACGATGATGATCATCGGCAACGCCCACGCCGGATCGTTGTACCAATCCGGGGAGCCGAGGCCGATCCCCTTAAGAACGGCTCCAAGGACACCGAAGTTCGGGTCAAAGACAAAGAGCCATAGAAGTCCCACAGCGACCCCGGACAAAACATAGGGCGCAACAACGACCGTCCGGGCTATGCCTGTACCGCGGAGCTTACGGTTCAGGAGCAGGGCCAACGAAAGGCCCAGGACCATGCCTCCCCCGACCGTGACTAGGGTAAAGATGACAGTCACCTTGACCACGTTGGCAGTGGTTGGGTCCGAGAACCAGTTGATGTAGTTGTCAAGACCTATGAAACGAGCCGTGGCTGATCCGATGTTCCACTGCAACAGCGAATACTGCAGTGATTGGACGAGCGGCTTGTAGGTGAAAATGACTAACAAGGCCACGTTGGGACCTGCAAATAGCAAGAAGAGTAACCAGGATTTCCACGGGGTACGGCGCTTACGCATAACTATGGGACCATCAGCGTGGGTAGGGACTCCGCCCGACTTATCCTTCGCCTTGCTACCGGATTTCGGCGCCAAGGCAGGGGCTGTCAGCTGCGACATGCCCTAGCGCCCCGCCGGGACGGAAGCTTCAGCGTCACGGGTAATCTCCTGGATCAGCGCCGGATCGTCCGTGCAGATTCCGTCGGCGCCCATGTCCTGAAGTTCTCGTGCCCGCTCGGCGTCATTGACTGTCCAGACCCAGGCTTGGAGGCCGGCGTCGTGGATGGTTTGGATATCGTCCTGGTCCAATCCGCCCTCCCAGATGGAGACGCCCTCACCGCCGTTGTTGAGCGCAAACGTGATGGCGTCGGCGAGTCCACGGCCGGCGAATTCTTCGCCTGTAGCGTCTTCGGGCAGCAGGGCGCGGAGCTTCTCAAGCTTGCCAATGCAGAGTGGGTAAACCTTCGCACCGGGTACCTTGCGCCCCAATTCGGCCAAGGCGCTCCAGTCCGCCGATGAGGCGAACCAGTCGAGCCCGGTGATCCCGGCGACAACCTCTGCCACGGGCCCAGTTGCGGCGGCATCTTTAAGTTCGATGTTGACCCGCACCTTGCCGGCGGCCAGGTTCAGGACCTGGGCAAGGGTCGGTACGTACTGACCGCTGCCGGCGTCCAGCAGGCCAAGCTGGCGGGCCGTGAACTCTGTGATGCTGCCGGTGCCGTTGGTCGTGCGGTCCGCGGTGTCGTCATGGATTACTACGGGAATCTGGTCTGCGGAGAGGTGAACGTCCAATTCAATGCCGTCAACACCCAATTCGATGGCGCGGGAGAATGCGGCCAGCGTATTTTCGGGAAGGTGGGCAGACACTCCGCGGTGGGCATAGGTGCGCATATTTGCAGTCCTCAGGATTGATCTCAGAGGGGCTGGCTGCGCGTCTCGGCGTGCGCCCCTTCGGCTTCAGTGACCAAGTTACGGAGCGCAATGCGCGTTCTGGTGGCGGCAAGGTGGACAACAGGCAAACACCGCTTAAATAGTCCCTCGAAACACAACTGGCCCGCAGTAGTGGTCGAAAAAGTCACGATTTCCGTGAATTTTCAACCACTACTGCGGGCCAGTTGGGAGGGGTGTGGCTAGATCTCCACTGGGGTCACGCCGTACGGCGCAAGGCGCGACGCACCGCCGTCGGCCGCGGTAAGAACAAAAATACCCTTGGCGTGGAAGGCTACAGAGTGTTCCCAGTGAGCTGCGCGGGCCTTATCTGCGGTGACCACTGTCCAATCATCCTGGAGCGTCACGGTCTCTAGGCCTCCACGAACCAGCATGGGCTCGATGGCCAGGCACATGCCCGCCTTGAGTTTGGGGCCGCGGTGCTTGGACGAGTAGTTCAAGACGTCCGGCGGCATGTGCATGGCGGATCCGATGCCATGGCCAACGTAATCCTCCAGGATGCCCAGTTCCGTCCCGGGCTGGGAGGTCACATACTCATCGATGGCGTCGCCAATGTCACCAACGTACTTGCCGTTGGCCATGGCAGCGATGCCGGCCCACATGCATTCCTCCGTGATGTCGCTCAGGCGGCGATCGGCCGGGTCCTCATCAGAGGGTCCGCCGACGATCACGCTGCGTGCGGAGTCAGAGTGCCAGCCCTCAATGATGGCACCGCCGTCGATGGAGACGAGGTCCCCCGCTTTGAGCACGCGCGAACCCGGGATGCCGTGAACAACCTCTTCATTCACCGATGTGCAGATCGTCGCGGGGAAATCATAGTAGCCAAGGAAGTTGGAGATGGCGCCGGCCTTCTTGAGCTCGGCGGCGAAGATGGCATCGAGGTCACCGGTGGTGATTCCAGGAGTAACCGCTGCAACGGTGGTGTTCAGCGCCGCATCAAGGATGAGCCCGCTGCGGCGCATGATGCGCATTTGATCGATGGTCTTGTATTCAATCTTCTGCTGGCCGAACGCCATGAAGAATCCTTTCAATAAGGAAATGAACAAGGGCCCCTCCCCGAAATGCGGGAAGGAGCCCTCCTTCACAACCAGGCAGCTACTGTGCCGTTGGAAAATGCATTTGCCTTGACTTAGGCGGTTTTGACGTTCTTGATGGCTTCCATGATCCGGGCGGTCACATCGTCCATCTCACCGAGCCCGTCAACCTTGGCCAAAATGCCGCGCTCCGCATAGCGGGACACTACAACCTCAGTTTGTTCACGGTAAAGATCCAGACGGTGGCGGATAACCGCTTCCGTGTCATCGCTGCGGCCTGTTTCCACGGCCCGGCCCAACAAGCGTTTGACGAGTTCTTCGTCGTCGGCCGTCAGCTGAAGAACAATATCCAAGCTGGCGCTGGCGCTGGCCAAGATGTCATCCAGTTCATCGACCTGAGGCGAGGTGCGTGGGTAGCCGTCCAACAGGAATCCGTCAGCCACATCGCTCTGGGCGAGGCGATCCCGAACCATCCGGTTCGTGACGCTGTCCGGAACAAAGTCACCGTTGTCCATGTACTTCTTGGCTTCAAGGCCCAAGGGGGTTTCACCCTTGACGTTGGCGCGGAAGATGTCACCGGTGGAGATGGCGACAATTCCCAACTCACCAATGATTCGTTCTGCCTGTGTACCCTTGCCCGACCCGGGAGGTCCAATGATCAGCATTCTTGTCATCGCAATAACCCTTCATAGTGGCGCTGCTGGAGTTGCGCATCAATCTGCTTGACCGTCTCCAAACCAACACCCACAATGATCAAGATCGAGGTACCACCGAACGGGAAGTTCTGGTTTGCCCCAACAAGGACCAGGGCGATGAGCGGAATCAAGGCGACAAAAGCCAGGTAGAACGCGCCCGGCAATGTGATGCGCGAAATAACGTACTGCAAGTAATCCTGGGTGGGGCGCCCGGCACGAATGCCGGGAATGAAGCCGCCGTACTTCTTCATGTTGTCGGAAACCTCTTCAGGGTTGAAGGTGATCGCGACGTAGAAGTAGGTGAATCCAATGGTCAACAGGAAGTACATCAGCATGTAGATCGGGTGATCTCCACGGGTGAGGTAGTTGTTGATCCATTCGACCCAGCCAGGGATGTCGGTGCTGTTTGCCGGTGTGGCGAACTGTGCCAGTAGGGCCGGCAGGTACAGCATCGAGGAGGCGAAGATAACCGGGATAACACCGGCCATGTTCACCTTGATCGGAATATAGGTGCTTGTGCCGCCCATCGTGCGGCGACCCACCATGCGCTTGGCGTACTGAACTGGAACACGGCGCTGTGACTGTTCAACAAAGACAACCAAGGCAACAACAACCAAACCAATAACCAGGACAATCAGGAACGTGCCCCAGCCCTGAGTCTTCAAGATGGCACCGAGTGAGGTGGGGAACTGCGCGGCGATAGCCGTGAAGATCAGCAAGGACATGCCGTTGCCGACACCCTTCTCGGTCACGAGCTCACCCATCCACATGATCAAGCCGGAACCGGCCGTCAAAGTGATGACAAGTAGCAGGATCGTGATGAGGTTGTCGTTCGGGATCAGGGCACCGGGTGAACCTGCAGCACCACAACCGGCAAAGAGCTGGCCGGAGCGGGCAAGGGTTACCAAGGTGGTGGCGTTCAACAAACCCAAGGCGATGGTCAGATAACGCGTGTACTGCGTCATCTTGGCCTGGCCCTGAGCACCTTCAAGGTGCAGTTCCTGGAAACGAGGGATCACAACACGCAGGAGCTGAACAATGATGCTGGCCGTAATGTACGGCATAATTCCCAACGCGAAGATGGAAACCTGAAGCAAGGCGCCGCCGCTGAACAAGTTGACCAGTTGGTAAATACCCTGGCTTGTGTCAGCAGCGTTCACGCACTGTTGGACATTTCGGTAATCAATTCCGGGCGATGGGATGAAAGCACCCATGCGGAAGATGGCAATAATTCCCAGCGTGAACAACAACTTGCGTCGCAGATCAGGCGTGCGAAAGGCGCGGCCAAATGCGGTAAGCAAGCGTCCTCCTGATGTCTAGTAATGAAGTTGGCTTCTCAAATGAAGCACAAGGAATGATTCTAGTGGGTGATTCAGGTCGCACCGGAACTGTTACGGATAACATTCTTGGATTCCCCAAGCTTTCCGAAACATTCTACATAAAACGAAAGACTCCTGGTGAGCGGAACCGGAGCTCCGCTCACCAAGAGTCTAGTCGCTAAATGCGCGCATTTATGAACTGTTTAGAGTTCGGTGGTGGTTCCACCTGCGGCGGCGATTTTCTCAACTGCGCTGGAAGAGAATGCATGGGCGGTAACCTCAACCTTGACGGTCAGGTCACCGGTGCCAAGCACCTTCACGGGCTGGTTCTTACGAACGGCGCCCTTCTCAACGAGTGCCTCGACGGTGACAATGCCACCTTCGGGGAAGAGCTCGTTCAGCTTGTCCAGGTTTACAACCTGGAACTCAACGCGGAACGGGTTCTTGAAGCCACGCAGCTTCGGCAAGCGCATGTGCAGCGGCAACTGGCCGCCGGCAAAGCCAGCCTTAACCTGGTAGCGAGCCTTGGTACCCTTGGTACCGCGACCAGCGGTCTTACCCTTGGATCCTTCACCACGGCCAACACGGGTTTTAGCCGTCTTGGCGCCAGGTGCGGGACGCAGGTGGTGGACCTTCAGTGCGTTCTGCTTTTCAGCAGTTTCAGTAGTCTTCTCAGCCACTTTACTTCGTCTCCTCAACCGTGATCAGGTGCGGAACCGTGTTGACCATGCCTACGGTCACTGCATCAGCGGTGCGGACAACAGTGTGACCGATACGCTTCAGACCCAGTGAACGAAGGGTATCCTTCTGGAACTGCTTGGCGCCAACGACGCCCCTAACCTGAGTGATTTCCAGCTTGTTCTCGGAAACCTGAACATTCTTCGGTGTAGTCATTACAGACCTGCCTTTTGCATGTTGCGCAACAGCACAGCCGGAGCAACTTCGTCCAAAGGCAAGCCACGGCGAGCCGCAACAGCCTTGGGATCTTCCAGGCCCTTCAAAGCAGCAACAGTTGCGTGAACAATGTTGATGGCGTTTGAGGAACCGAGTGACTTGGACAGCACATCGTGGATGCCAACGCATTCCAGGATCGCGCGAACCGGGCCACCGGCAATAACTCCGGTACCAGCAGCAGCCGGACGCAACAGAACGACGCCGGCAGCGGCTTCACCCTGTACGCGGTGCGGAATGGTCTTGCCAATCATGGGAACGCGGAAGAAGGACTTCTTGGCTTCTTCAACACCCTTGGCAATAGCTGCGGGAACTTCTTTGGCCTTGCCGTAGCCGACGCCAACCAAACCGTTGCCGTCACCGACGATTACCAGAGCGGTGAAGCTGAAGCGACGACCACCCTTGACAACCTTGGCAACGCGGTTGATGTTGACAACGCGCTCGATGAACTGGCTCTTCTCAGCCTCACGTCCACCGTCACGACCGCCACGGCCACGGCCGCCGTCGCGACCGCCTTCGCGGCCTCCACGAGCACCGTCGCGACCGCCACGGCCACGGGCGCTATCGGCGCCTGCAGCAGTTTCGGTCTTCGCGGCTGCACCGTCAGCTGCAGTTGCTTCTGACACAGTGTTCTCCTTGTTGATGTTCTCGGTCACAGTGCCAGACCGCCTTCACGTGCGCCGTCAGCGATAGCTGCAACACGGCCGTGGTAGCGGTTACCGCCACGGTCGAAGACAACAGCTTCGATGCCTGCAGCCTTGGCGCGCTCAGCAACGAGCTCACCAATGCGCTTTGCCTTGGCGGTCTTGTCACCGTCAAATGCGCGCATGTCTGCTTCCAGGGTCGATGCAGATACCAGGGTCAGGCCCTGAGTGTCATCGATGACCTGAACAAATACGTGGCGAGCTGAACGGTTGACGACCAGGCGCGGACGCACAGTAGTTCCGCTGACGCGCTTGCGAACTCGCAGGTGACGACGGCCGCGTGCTGCGGCCTTGGACTTTCCTCGTACGGATAGTGCCATGGTTACTTACCAGCCTTTCCGACCTTGCGGCGGATGATCTCGCCAGCGTAGCGAACGCCCTTACCCTTGTACGGGTCGGGCTTGCGCAGCTTGCGGATGTTGGCAGCAACTTCGCCCACCTGCTGCTTGCTAATACCTGACACGGAGAGCTTTGTGGGGCTCTCCACTGCCAGTGTGATGCCTTCCGGGGCCTCAATGAGGACCGGGTGGCTGAAGCCGAGAGCGAACTCAAGGTCCTTGCCCTTGGCAACTACGCGGTAACCGGTACCAACAATTTCCAGCTTCTTCTCGTAGCCTGCAGTGACACCGATGATCAGGTTGTCAATGAGGGTACGGGTAAGGCCGTGGAGTGAACGCGAGGTGCGCTCATCGTTGGGGCGGCTAACCGTGATGGTGTTCTCTTCAATGGCTGCCGTGATGGGGCTGGAAACAGTGAGTTCCAGCGTTCCCTTCGGGCCCTTGACGGAAACAAGGCTGTCTTCAATCTTGACCTCAACGCCGGCAGGCACGGAGATGGGGAGACGTCCAATACGTGACATAAGTTCTTTCCCTTCTCTCTCTACTACCAGACGTAGGCGAGGACTTCCCCACCCACGCCCTTCTTGGCAGCCTGACGGTCGGTCAGCAGACCTGAAGACGTCGACAGGATAGCGACACCCAAACCACCCAAAACGTTGGGGAGGTTCGTGGACTTTGCGTAAACGCGCAGTCCGGGCTTGGAGATACGGCGCAGGCCAGCGATTGAACGCTCACGTGCGGGGCCGTACTTCAAGTCGATGGTCAGCTTCTTGCCAACCTCAGCGTCTTCAACCTTCCAGGCAGAGATGTAACCCTGTGCCTTGAGGATGTCGGCGATGTGGCCCTTAAGCTTGCTAAACGGCATGGACACGGTGTCGTGGTGTGCCGAGTTTGCGTTGCGCAGACGCGTAAGCATGTCTGCGACAGGATCTGTCATTGTCATTTGGGCGCTTGCCCTTCCTCGTAACGGTTTCCTTCGCGTGGCACCAGAGCGTGAAAATCAGATTTCATCGCTGTGAACCCGCAGAACGGACCTTTTACGTAGATTATTTATCTTCGGATTTAAACGGGAAGCCAAGCGCCTTGAGCAGCGAGCGGCCTTCGTTATCGGTCTTGGCTGTGGTCACGACTGTGATGTCCATACCGCGGGGGCGGTCAATGGAATCCTGGTCGATCTCGTGGAACATAACCTGTTCGGTCAGACCGAAGGTGTAGTTACCGTTGCCGTCAAACTGCTTGCCACTGAGGCCGCGGAAGTCGCGGATACGGGGCAAAGCCAGCGTGACCAAGCGGTCCAGGAATTCCCACATGCGATCTCCACGCAGAGTTGCGTGGCAACCGATCGGCATGCCTTCGCGCAGCTTGAACTGTGCGATCGACTTGCGAGCCTTAGTTACCTGAGGCTTCTGACCGGTGATGGCGGTGAGGTCGCGAACTGCGTGGTCAATGAGCTTGGAGTCCTTAGCGGCATCTCCAACACCCATGTTGACAACAACCTTGACCAGGCGCGGAACCTGGTTGATGTTCGCGTACTTGAATTCCTCGACCAAAGCCGGCTTGATCTCCGCTGCGTAGCGGGTCTTCAGGCGGGGGATGATCGTGGGAGTGTTCTCTGCAACTACCGAGCTCATGGCAGGTCCTTCCCCGAGGTCTTGGCAACGCGGATACGTACTTGACGTTCGCGGCCATCGCGCTCAACGGTTTCGATGCGGTAGCCAACGCGAGTCGGCTTCTTCGTGGACGGGTCCACTACGGCAACGTTGGAGATATGAATGGGTGCCTCGACTGTCTCGATGCCACCAGTGTTGGTGCCACGTTCGGTCTGACCGGCCTTGGTGTGCTTGGTGACACGGTTAATACCCTCAACCAACACTCGGTTGGTCTCGGTGTACACCTTCAGGACTTTGCCCTGCTTGCCACGGTCGCCGCCACGCTCAGCCTTGGCGCCTGTGATGACCTGAACCAGGTCACCCTTTTTGATTTTTGCCATGAGTTACAGCACCTCCGGAGCCAACGAGATGATCTTCATGAACTTCTTGTCACGAAGTTCACGGCCAACCGGGCCGAAGATACGGGTACCGCGGGGGTCCCCGTCAGCTTTGAGAATGACAGCTGCAT
>JBKKBD010000049.1:0-16475 GCA_046714315.1 Specibacter sp. | reverse complement strand
AGCTAGAAACTTTACCGTCTCGCGCCCATTTCGCCAAGCCGCGCCACGGGCAGGTGTCGGTGCAGGGTCAGAATCAGGCCCAGGCTGTCAGTGCGGCAAGTGCCTGATCGGCGTGCAAATCCATATTTGTCTCGCTCGCGACAGAGAAACGCAGGATTGAGTCATTGTCAACGATGAAGGTGGCTCGTTTGGTGGGGAGTGATTTTGCCAACAAACGACGCCGGACTCCAAATAAATCTGCCACCTCACCTTTTCTGTCGCTCAGAAGCGGGTAACTCAGCGAATTTTGCGTGGCGAAATCGAGCTGTTTGGCCTCGGCGTCGGTGCTGATGCCTACGATCGAGGCTCCGGCCGCGGCAAACTCCGCCTGCAGATCACGGAAATGACACGCTTCCGCGGTGCAACCTCCGCTGCCTGCCAATGGATAAAAGAAAATCACTAAAGGTCCGTTGGCCGTCAACTCTGCAAGCGAACGCACCTGCCCATGCTGGTCGGGCAATGCGAAATCAGGAACTCTCTCATCAAGTTTCATTGATCCAGCCTAGCGTTCGTCAGGCGTAACAGCCGTGGCGAAGAACGCCACGGCACTGGCAGCTGCAACATTGAGTGAGTCCACGCCAGCCTTCATGGGGATCATGACGGCGTAATCGGCGTGTGCCAGCGTTCGGGCACTGAGGCCGTCACCTTCTGTTCCGAGGATGAGAGCCAGCTTTTCATCGTGACGCGCCGCGAGTTCCTGGATAGTCAACGAGTCCGGCACCAGTGCGAGGGCCGCCGTCGTAAATCCGGCGTCACGGAGCAGATCCATACCCGCTGGCCATTCAGGCAGGCGCGCCCACGGGACCTGGAATACGGTTCCCATGCTGACCCGAATGCTGCGCCGGTACAACGGGTCAGCGCACCGCGGGGTCACGAGGACCGCATCGACACCCAGGGCTGCTGCGGAGCGGAAGATCGCGCCAATATTGGTGTGATCGACAATGTCCTCCAGCACCGCGATTCGACGGGCGCCGGCAAGCAGTGTGGGAATGTCTACCGGTTCTGGACGGTGCATGGCTGCCATGGCGCCGCGGTGCAGGTTGAACCCGGTTATTTCTTCCAATATTTCGGCCGTTCCCACATACGTGGGAATGTGCTCATGATCGGCCAATACGCTCGCCAGGTCAGGCAGCCAGCGCTCCGTCATGAAGAAGGAGCGCGGCTGATGACCGGCGGCCAAGGCGCGGCGGATGACTTTAAGGCTCTCGGCAATGAATAGGCCTTCGGCCGGCTCCTTGACTTTGCGCAACTGCACATCTGTCAAGGACAGGTAGTCGCTGACGCGAGGATCCGCCGCGTCATCGATATGGATGATCATGGTGACACCAATTTCTGAATCATGAAGAAGAGGGCTACCAACCCAAGCACCACAATGACCGCGCGTAGAGCGACGGGCGGCAGCTTACGGCCAATGCGCGCACCGACAAAGCCACCAATGAGCGAACTGACGGCGATCAGGCCAACAACGCTCCAGATGATCTTCTCGGGGGCAAAGAGTAGGTAGGAAATGGCCGCAACCACGTTCACCGTCAGGGACAGGACGTTCTTGACGGCGTTTGAGTTTTGCAGTGTGCCCCGCATGTAGATTCCGAGAATGGCTACCAGCAATACGCCCTGGGCCGCCACGAAGTAGCCCCCATAGACGCCCGCCAAGTACACCAAAAGCATCATGATCAGGTCGTGGGAGCGGGCCGACGGTGCACCTTCGCGGCGCTTCTTGATAGCCGCCTGCAGCCGCGGTTGAAAGATGACCAAGGCAAGTGCCAACACAATCAACACAGGCGCCACGAGGTGGAATACTTCCTCAGGCAAATGCAACAGGAGGTAGGCCCCGGTGATTCCACCCAAAAGGGAGGCGGGCATCAGCCGGGCCAGATTGTGGCCCATGCCCCGAAGTTCCCTCCGGTACCCCCAAGTGCCGGAGACTCCCCCGGCAATCAATCCCATGGCGTTGCTGACAACAGCCATGACAGGAGCAATGCCCAAGGCGATCAGGATTGGGAACGTCACTAGCGTCCCGGAGCCCACCACGGTGTTGATGGTGCCGGCCCACAGGCCGCCGAGCAGGACGAAGAATGATTCAAGGACGTTCACGGGAGCGGCGGGATCCTAGTGACGTGCCGTTGCCGTGTAACGCCCGGCATTGTTGGAGACATTCAGCGGCAGGCCAAAGGTTGCGCTGAGGTTATCTTCGCTCAGGACCTCCGCGATGGGACCCTGGGCAACTACCGCGCCGTCACGCAAGAGCAACGCGTGGGTGAACCCCGGCGGAATCTCTTCGAGGTGGTGCGTCACCAGAACAGTACTCGGAGCCATAGGGTCGGCGGCCAACTCACTCAGTCGCTTAACCAGACCTTCACGACCGGCCAGATCAAGACCCGCGCCCGGCTCGTCCAAGAGAAGCAGCTCGGGATCACTCATCAAGGCTCGGGCGATCTGCACACGCTTGCGTTCGCCGTCGCTCAGGGAAGCGAACGCGCGGTTGAAGAACGTTGATACGCCCCACTCCTCCAGCAGGCGGAAGGCGCGGCGTTCGTCGTCGCGCTCGTAAGCCTCACGCCAGCGGCCGGTGACACCGTAGGAAGCGGTGACAACTACGTTCAGAACTTTTTCGTGCTCCGGGATTTGATGGGCAAGACTCGCAGAGGCAACGCCGATCCGAGGGCGCAGTTCGAAGACGTCAACGGCCCCGAGTACTTCATCGAGGATCCCGGCCACACCGCGCGTGGGGTGCATGCGGGCGCCCGCAATTTGCAGGAGGGTGCTCTTCCCGGCGCCGTTAGGCCCCAGGACTACCCAGCGTTCGCCTTCAGCGACGCGCCAATCGACGTTATCCAACAGTGTTTTGGTGCCGCGGACCACGCTGACACCGGCCAATCCCAGAACTTCACTCATAACTACTGAGCCTATGACACGAGGGGCGGCCAGCGCTAACTGGGCAGCCCTGTGTCGGGTGGCGCTGAGCCACAATTCGTCCCCCTAGGGGCGGCAATGGATAGAATCGATGGCATGCCCTCCACATTCACAGCAGTCAGCTATGCCAAGACGCTCAGTCCCGCCGCCCTCGCAAAAGTCCGTATGGTGCTGGCGGAACACGGCTATACGGTCGCAGCCGAACGCAGCGAGAGCCACCCCGGATTTGAAGCCATGGTCCTAGAGCTTGGCTCACTCAATCCCTCCGGGCCCACAGACGCCCAGGGCGCTGCCCGCTTGAGCAGATTACGAGCCGCACTCGCGGAGGCTGGCGCGGACGAGGTGAGCACCGCCGTCGTCCCTGATTCGCTGCGCAATGCAGAACGTAAGTTCATCATCATGGATGTCGATTCCACGCTCATCCAACAGGAAGTCATCGAACTGCTGGCGGCGCATGCAGGCACCGAAGCCGAGGTCACCAAGGTCACCGAGGCTGCCATGCGTGGCGAATTGGATTTTGCGCAGAGCCTGCACCATCGTGTCGCGACCCTGGCGGGGCTGCCCGAGAGCGTACTGGCCGAGGTTGGGGCCAAGATCAAATTGTCTGTCGGCGCCGAGCGGCTCGTGACACAGGCGAAGGCTGCCGGTCATGTGGTGGCCGCGGTTTCCGGTGGATTCTCGCAAATCCTTGCACCGTTGGCCGAACGCCTTGGCCTGGATTACGCCATGGCCAACGATCTTGAAATCATTGATGGCCACCTGACCGGAAAAGTATCCGGAGCTGTTGTGGACCGTGCGGCCAAGGCAACACAGCTCCGTCTCTGGAGCGCGGAGTCCGGCATTGCGCAGAAGGCCACGATGGCCATCGGAGACGGCGCCAACGATCTGGACATGATGGCAGCCGCTGCCCTGGGCGTCGCGTTCAATGCCAAGCCGGCCGTCCGTGCGGCTGCAGATGCTCAGATCAACCTGCCCAACCTTGACGTGGCTCTGGCCTTGGCCGGCATCCCGGGGTCCTAAGGGCTGGGGTCTAGCGGCCCGAAAGAAGGAGCCCGTTTCCTTGTCCGCTATTGCGACAAGGAAACGGGCTCCTTCTTTGGGCGTTTTCACGCCCGGCTGCGACCTACTTGAAGTAGTCGGCTCCGCCAACATATTCGGTGTGTCCAGAGGCGACATCTGCCGTAGCCATCTTGGCAATCTCAGCAGCAAATTCTGCTACGGAGTAGAGGCGGCCGGCCTCAGCGCGGCGGGCCTCGATGGCGCCGGGGTTGGCCCGGTCAAGCAAGGTGGCCGTGACGGTGCCCTCGATCATGTCTCCGGAAACAACCACAAGGGAGATGTCCTCCAACGCAAGGTTCGGGATCAATGCACGCAGTGCATCCTCGCCGGCGCGCTTGCTCTTGGCGACGGGCTCGTACTCGGGCATGGTGGCCACAGTTTCAATGAAATGCGCTTGGTGGCTGGTGACGAAGACCACACGTGAGCCGGCCGGAAGGACCGGCATCGCTGCGTTGAGCAGGTTGACCTGAGCGTCGCGGTTGAGCTGCAGCGCATAGTCCTCGGCCATGCCGGATTCCATTCCGCCAGAGGCGTTCAGAACAACCAGGTCAAGGGATCCGAAGTTTTCCAGAGCAGCGCTGACCAGGGCCTGCACGCCTTCCTGGGTTGTCAGGTCTGCACCCACGGCTACTGCGCGGCCACCGGCTTCGACGATCTGAGCCACAACCTTGTTGGCACGCGGTGCCTTCTGGCGGTAGTTGACCACCACGGCCGCACCTTCAGCAGCGAGGTACTTAGCCACATCGGCGCCCACTCCGCGTGAGGATCCGGTGACAATGGCTGTCTTTCCGTCAAGCTTTCCCATAAAAATATCCTTAGTTTCAACGATTAATTCAGTAATCAAGGCAGCCTCAGCCGCCTGCGGGGCCCTTTAGGCATCATATCCGCGTGGAGCCGTACCGCCCGGTACAGTTCCGCGGGGACGTACCTTCGCAAGGGTTCCGAGTCCGGAAGGTCTTAGTGACCCATGCCCAAGCCGCCATCAACGGGGATAACAGCGCCGGAGATGTAGGAGGCTTCATCGCTGGAAATCCAGCGGACAACGTTGGCTACCTCTTCGGCGGAGGCAAAGCGAGCTGCCGGAATCGTGGAGAGGTACTGCTTCTGCGTTTCCTCGGGGAGCGCAGCAGTCATGTCCGTGCTGATGAATCCGGGGGCAACCACGTTGGCCGTGATGCCGCGTGAACCCAGCTCGCGCGTCAGCGATCGGGCAATGCCCACCAGTCCAGCCTTGGAGGCGGCATAGTTGATCTGGCCCGGCGAACCGTACAGCCCCACAACCGAAGAGATCAGCACCACGCGTCCCTTGCGCTTGCGAATCATGCCCTTTGAGGCACGCTTGATAACACGGAAAGCGCCGGTCAGGTTCGTATCCACAACGGACGTGAAGTCGTCCTCGCTCATGCGCAGCAACAAGGTGTCTTTGGTGATTCCAGCGTTAGCCACAAGAACCTCCACTGGGCCGTGGGCGGCCTCAACTTCGGTAAAAGCCGCGTCGATGGAGGCAGCATCCGTGACATCGGCCTGAACGCCAAGAATTCCTTCGGGCAGCTCGGATGGGCTCCTGTAGGTCACGGCAACCTTGTCACCGTTGGCCAAAAAGGCTTGGGCAATAGCCAAACCAATGCCTCGGTTCCCTCCGGTGACCAAAACGCTGCGACCTTGGCTCTCTTCGCCTGCCGATGCACTCATGTATTCCTCCATAGAAATCAAACATAGAAAAAACTCATAAAACTGACACAGATAAATCAACTCTAGTTAAAGAATCCTACGGTGAAAGGTCCCACACCACACAGTTGACTTTTGGTTGTAGACCTCTGCAGTGACAGAATGGAGGAGTCCCTTGGAGTGTGATGAAAGAACAATCAGCTACGCCGATGTTCGGTGCCGCTCGGCGCAGCAAGTACCGTCAGCGCGCGTCCGCCGTCGAAGTTCCCACTATTACCAACGCAACCCCCGCGCACAGCGATGAGATGCGCCAGCGCATGATCAAGTACGCGGTGACCATGGGTATCCGCATGGTCTGCCTTGGCGCCATCTTCCTCTTTGATGGCTGGTACATGTTGATTCCCATAGCAGGTGCGGTGTTGCTGCCTTGGGTGGCCGTGATCATCGCCAATGGCGCCGCCGACGTCAATCACCAAGAAACCGTTGAGTTGCTCGACGCCGCTCCCCTCTATGAGGTCTCAGGCGCGGCGGCCGAGCCGGATGATGACGACGCCAACTTAGCTGACATCCTCACCGGGGAAATCGTCCCCGACGAAGATCCAATTGTCGAAGACACCGCCGAAGAAGACACCACTTTAGACGACACACTGGGCGGCTCGGCGCCGGACCATCAGGGACAGGGACACCATGAACATCTTTGACCTGCTGCCCGGTGCCGGGAATCCCACGCCGGACCCTGCAACCACAGTTGAGCCACCCACCTGCTCGCGCAAGGGCTGCCGCGAAGTGGCAACTACGCAGCTGTTGTGGAATAACCCTAAAATTCATACGCCCGAGCGTCGCAAGATCTGGCTTGCCTGCTCCGAGCATGTGGCATGGCTTGAGGATTATCTACAGAGCCGTTCCCTGTGGAAAGAAACACTACCCATGAGCTCTAAGGATTCCGCGTAGTTTATGAAGACGTACAAGTTTTTGTTTTCCAGCAGGTGGCTCGGCTACTTTGCCTTGGCGCTTGTCTTTGCTCTCGCCTGTGTGGCGTTGGGAAATTGGCAGATGAACCGGCGCAACGCCGTAGTTGAAAACATCACCAAGATCCAGCAAAACTATTCCGGCACCATCGTCGACTATGCGGATGTTGCCGGGAACTTTGATTCGTTGGACCCAGCCAAGGAGTGGACGCAGGTGCGCATGGTGGGCAGCTACGTCACCCAAGATCAACGGATCGTCAGGAACCGCCCTCTCAACGGGACCCCGGGCTATGAGGTGCTTGTGCCATTAAGGTTGGAAAACGGTGACACCGTCATCATCGACCGCGGCTGGCTGCCCATTGGCAACAAGGAAGCGGGCCACCCCGATCTCATCCCCGAGCCCAAGTCTGGCGTTGTTGAGGTCGTCGCCAGGCTCAAGCCGGCAGAACCGCAACTTAACCGCGGCGCCCCGGAAGGGCAGTTGGCTTCCATTGAACTCAACGACTATGCGGCCCAGCTCGACTACCCCATCAAGACCGGATCCTACGGTCAACTTGCAACGGAAAGTCCTGCCGCGGCCGGCAATCCTGTTGCGTTCCCGGCACCGTCCATCGATGAGGGCTCGCATTTGAGCTATGCCATGCAATGGATTGCGTTTGGTATTTTGGCCTTCGTTGGATTTGGCTATGCGGCAAGAATGCAACGCCGCAATGACGAATTCGACGCCCTTGAGGCAGAAGAATCGGGCATTCCCGTCGAGGAGCTCTACGGCCGCGGATCCGCGTTCCACCCTCGCAAGCATCCCAAGGCGCGCAAACCCGGAGCGCGGCCCACGGCAGAAGAGGCCGAGGACGCCATTCTGGACGCCCAGGGGTTGTAGCTCTGGGCGTTTTCATGAAGCCTTGTCATAAACTGGCCTCGTGACTACTCAGAATCCTGCCGAATCGTCAGTTGAAGATCCCATTGTTGCGAACGTGCGCGCCTCGCTTGTAGCAGCGGGTCTCGGGGACACCGTTGTGGTGGTTCCCGAATCTGTTGCCACGGCCGCGACAGCAGCGGCCGCGCTGGGCTGCGATGTTGGCGCTATCGCCAACAGTCTTATCTTTGAGTGCGACGGCGCTCCCCTGCTGATCCTGGCCAGCGGCGCAGCGAAGGTCGACGTAAAAATGGTTGCCCGGCAGCATGGGCTGGCCAAGATCACCCGGGCCACCCCAGAATTTGTACTCGAGCATGCCGGCCAGCCTGTTGGCGGGGTGGCACCACTGGGGCATCCGGCACCCCTGAAAACGTTCCTTGACACTGACCTTGCCCAATATCCCGTTTTGTGGGCGGGCGCCGGCAGTCATCAAGCCATGCTCTCGCTGAGCTACCAGCAGCTACTGGACCTAACCGCTGCAACAGAAACTGCCGTGCGCTGACGGATTACAACAACGACGGCGGTAGGTGAGGTGGAAATCCGCCTCGCCTACCGCCGTCGTTCTTGGCCCGTTGGCTATGCCATCGTGATCAGGTCCAAGTAGTCCGGGCTCCACAAGTCTTCGTCGCCGTCAGGCAACAGCACCACTCGCTCGGGATCCAAGGCCTCTACCGCGCCCTCGTCGTGACTGACCAGAACAACGGCGCCCGTGTAGTTCTTCAGGGCTCCCAGAATTTCCGCACGGCTGGCGGGGTCCAGGTTGTTGGTGGGCTCATCCAGGAGCAACACGTTGGCACTCGAGGCAACGATCGTGGCCAATGCCAAACGAGTCTTCTCACCACCAGAAAGGACTCCGGCCGGCTTGTTGACGTCATCACCGGAGAACAGGAATGAGCCAAGAATCCCGCGGACCTCGGCGTCGTTCATGTCGCCAGCAGCGGAACGCATGTTTTCAAGGACCGTTCGGGAAACATCAAGCGTGTCGTGCTCCTGGGCGTAGTAGCCCACCTTCAGTCCATGGCCGGGAATGATCTTGCCGGTGTCGGGCTGGGACACACCTGCCAGCATGCGCAAAAGGGTGGTCTTACCGGCACCGTTGAGGCCCAGGATGACAACCTTGGAACCGCGGTCAATCGCCAGACTGACATCCACGAAAATTTCCAGAGAGCCATAAGACTTACTAAGCCCTTCAGCCATCAGCGGTGTCTTGCCACACGGCGACGGATCGGGGAAGCGCAGTGCTGCCACCTTGTCCTGGGCTCGGACCTCTTCAAGTCCGGCCAGCAGGCGTTCGGCGCGCTTGGCCATGTTCTGTGCGGCAACGGCTTTGGTGGCCTTGGCCCGCATCTTGTTGGCCTGCTCCATCAGGACGCCGGCCTTCTTCTCAGCATTGGCGCGTTCCCGGCGTCGAGCACGTTCATCGGTTTCCCGCTGCGCAAGATACTTCTTGTAGCCGAGGTTGTACTGGTCAATCGTGGCCCGGTTGGCATCCAGGTGGTAGACCTTGTTCACGGTCGCATCCAGAAGTTCCACGTCGTGGCTAATCACGATCAGGCCGCCGTTGTGGCTCTTGAGGAAGTCCCGCAGCCAGGCCACAGAATCAGCGTCAAGGTGGTTGGTGGGCTCATCCAACAGCATGGTCTTGGCACCGGAAAACAAGATGCGGGCGAGTTCAACACGTCGTCGCTGACCACCGGAGAGTGTCTTCAGCGGTTGGTTAAGGATGCGCTCGGGCAAGGCAAGGTTAGAAGAAATTGCCGCGGCCTCGGCCTCGGCTGCGTAACCACCATTGGCGAGGAACTCAGCCTCGAGGCGGTCGTAGCGGCGCATGGCCTTGTCGCGGATGTTGTTATCGTCGCTGGCCATGTCGCTTTCAGCCTTGCGCAACTTGGTGATGACCTTGTCCAGGTCACGAGCGGCAAGGATTCTATCCTTGGCAAGCTGTTCCATGTCAGGGGTCCGCGGATCCTGTGGCAAGTAACCAATCTCACCCGTGCGGGTGACCTTGCCACCGGCGGGGAGCGCCTCCCCGGCCAATACACGGGTCAACGTGGTCTTGCCGGCGCCATTGCGCCCCACAAGTCCGATCTTGTCACCGGAGTCGATGCGGAATGATACTTCGTCCATGAGCAGGCGCGCTCCAGCACGTAACTCAAGGTCTTGGACCGATATCAACGTAGTAACCTTTCACGTAAGTGGATATATGCCGCGAAACGTTTCTCTGCCGATTTCGGATGAGACTAACGTTGTACAACCTAGCCAGTCTAACGAGGTTCCGGGGTGGGGAAAATCCGGCTTCGACAAAAATTCAGTGAAAGCAGCAATAATGACTTCCTCACGATCGGCGGATGAGACGTTGACAACACCAACAGAGCCCGCTGACAACGCAAACATCTCCCTTTCACGCCGCCCCCGGTGGAGTGCAATGGACCTGTCACTCATTGCGGTTTTCGCGGCGCTAATGGCTGCCTCGATCGCCGTTCCGGGCATCAATGTTGGCCCCATGGGTGTGGCGATTACCTTGCAAACCCTCGTCGTGGCCCTCTGCGGGCTTGTGCTCGGCTTTGGCCGCGGGACCGCGGCCGTTGGGCTTTACGTGCTGCTGGGTCTCATTGGGCTACCTATTTTCAGCGGGTTCCGTGCCGGCCCAGCCGTTCTGGCCAGCCCATCTGCCGGTTACATTATTGGGTTCATCTTTGGGGTGGCCGTGATCGGCCTGCTCGCCACACTGGCTATCCGGAGCCGTTGGCGTGCGGCAGCTCTGTTCGGTGCGGCTATGGCCGGCACGGTGGTTGTCCACGCCTGCGGGATTGTGGGCTTTGTCATGAAAGGTATGAGCCTGCCGGCCGCCATGATTGCCGATGTTGTCTACCTCCCCGGCGACATCATCAAGAATGTTTTGGCCGTTCTGATCGCGCTCAGCCTCCACCGGGCCTTCCCCGACTTGCTGGTGCGCCGACGCAAGTGAGCATCTCCGCAAAACGCACAACCGTACAGGGCACGGGCATCACCAACACAATTGTTTTGGCGCAGGCAGCAGTCTCCATTGAACCGAGCGATCCAAGGTCGGAGCAGGCCAAGCAGATTCTCGCCCCGCTATCCCTCACTCTGACCGAACAGCGCATCGCCGTCGTCGGCGCCAACGGTTCAGGGAAATCCACGCTGTTGCGTCTTCTCAACGGCCTGGTGGTCCCTTCCTCAGGCACCGTCCATGTCAATGGACGAGGAACGCACAACGACGTTTCAGCGGTGCGCCGCAGTGTCGGCTTTGTGTTCACCGATCCCCTGTCCCAGCTCGTGATGCCCACGCCCCAGGAAGACGTGGAATTGTCGCTTCGCCGGCGCAAGTTGAGCAAGGCAGACCGCCGGGAGAAGGCCCGGTCCATTCTGGCCGATTACGGCCTGGATCATCTGGCCGAAAGCAGCATCTACGAACTCTCCGGCGGCGAACGCCAGCTCACGGCCCTTGCCACGGTACTGGCTGTGGAACCCGACATCCTCGTTCTTGACGAGCCGTCCACACTTCTGGATCTACGTAACACCAGAATGCTCATGGAGCGTTTGGCGGCACTCCCCCAGCAGGTCATTATGTCCACCCACGACCTTTCCTTGGCCGCATCCTTTGACAGGCTCCTGGTCATTGACCACGGCTCGCTCGCATACGACGGCGATCCGGGAACCGGGATTGCCCTGTACCGGGAGCTGGCGGGCTAGTGCGCGGCCATGCCTTCCTCGTGGCCGGCCACGTACCGGGCACCTCCGTGGTTCACCGCTTGCCGTTGGGCATCAAGGCCATTTTGCTGTTGGTGGTTGCGGTGCTCTGCCTGGGCTCCCCGTTCATCTCTGTCCGCGCAGGCGTCATCACAACGACGGTCACGCTGGTGGCCGTTGTTGGATCCCATTTTCTGGCTGGGCTCAGCTGGCTGCGGATGTGGCGCGCCGTGCGGCTCATGCTCGTTTTCCTTGTCCTGATTGCCGGCTACCAGGGGTGGCAGCATGGTCCATTCGTGGCATGGCAGGTCATTGCCTCGATCGTGGCCACCGTGTTGGCATCAAACATTTTGACCTCGTCAACACCGGTGGATGAGCTTCTGGATGGTCTGGCGGCCCTCGTGCAGCCCCTGCGGCGATTTGGTGCCGACCCCGAACGGTTCTCCTTGACGGTGGCACTGATGCTTCGCAGCATCCCTTACGTGATTGGTGCCTTTGCTGATGTGCGCGATGCCGCCAGGGCACGGGGACTGGAACGCAACCTTTTGGCCCGATCGCTTCCCGTGGTCATCGCCACGGTGGCCTATGCCAGGGCGACCGGATTCGCCTTGTCGGCCCGCGGCCTTGGTGAGCCGGACACTGCAGACGAGTAGTCGGCGTTAAAGCTGGTCCCATTGGAAGTGGGCGGATATACCCATACCGCCAGCCATGCTGATCATGGCGATTGCGTCTGTGCCAGGCGCAACCCCGCGCCGCGCCCGGGCCAACAGCCTCGTCACCAGAATGGCCCCGGACGCACCGTACGGGTGCCCCAAGGCCAGCGCCCCGCCGTCGTGGTTAAGGAGATTGGGGTCAAGATCAAGCAGATCGGCCGTGGCAAGAACCTGTGCGGCGAAGGCCTCGTTGTATTCGAGCATGCTGTTGCGCAGTTGCCCCGTTGTCAGGCCAGTGCGGGCCATAAGAGCACGAGTGGAATGAGCCGCTCCGACGCCGAGGAGCTTGGGGTCATTGCCGGTCACAGCGCTGTCGCGAAAAACCAAGCCGACGGCGGAGCCTCCCTGCGCCGTCGCTCCTTCGGCGGCCAGGACCCTGGCGCGGGCGAGCGTCGTGACCGCGACAATGGCCGCGCCGTCGCTGTAGGGGCAGGAGTTTCCGGCGGTCACCGTTCCCCCGTGCACAAACGCGGCCGGGAAGCGAGACATGAGTTCCGGAGTGAGATTTGCCCGCGGTCCCTGATCCCTCGAGAGGCCCCCGAAAGGTACAATTTCGCGGTCAAAGTGGCCAGTCCGGGAGGCCTCAACGGCTCGGACGTGGCTCTGAAGGGCGTAGCTGTCCTGGCGCTGGCGGCTGATTCCGTAGTGGGTGGCGACGTTTTCCGCCGCTTCCCCGGCATCCGGGTCCCCGGATTCAAGGGGCGCAAATTGGGCGCGGTCGAAAAACTCTAACTTGCCGTCGGAGCCGCGGTGGGCACGTGCGGGAGCCGTGCTGATGCTTTCCACCCCGCCCGCCAGATACAAGTCTCCCGCGCCGGCCTGAATGAGCCGGCACGCCAGCACGATCGCTTCCAGGCCCGATCCGCACTGACGATCAACGCTCAACCCGGGAACTCGATCCGGCAGCCCGGCCGTCAAGGCTGCAAGCCTCGCGACATTGCCGCCACCCCCTGTGGCGTTACCGAGTATGACATCGGCGATGCCGTCACGGGCCACTCCGGGTTCGCCCAGGATACCGGTGATGGCCGCCGCCGCCAGCTCATGTGCGCGGTAGCTCTTGTAGGGTCCGCCGACCTTTGCTGTTGGCAGACGTTTCGCTGCGATGACAACCGGCGTCGTTTCAGGTGTGTTAATGAAGGCGCTTGGCACGGGCGTCCCCTTCCACGATCCATTGGGCGAGAATGGTGCGGCTAATCTTGCCACTGCCGGTCAGGGGCAAGGTGCTGAGCTCAAAGTACTGGCTTGGACGTTGTGGCACCGGCAGATGCTGGGCTGCCTGGCGCACGGCGTCTATGGGCACTGCCGGAGAATCGATGCAAATCCCTGCCACGAGCCGTTGGCCCCGTACTTCGTCAGCAATGCCAGCAACCACCACTGTCGTGGAATCAGCGATGGTCTCCTGCTCGTGCGGGAGCCTTGCTCCTCGTAGAACACGCAAGAGAGTCTGTTCCACATGATGCGGGTAAACATTTGCACCGGAAATGATCACCATGTCACTGGCCCGCCCGACCAAATGTAACCGGCCCCCGGAATCCAGGAATCCTTGATCCCGCACCGTGCACCAGACCTCAGAGCTTCCACCGCTGCCGACGAATCTCTCGGACCTGAAGGCGAGGCCGTCGTCACCCCATGCATAACCGTCACAGGGATAAGGGCCCGCAGCCCAGACATCACCTTGTTGCCCACAGTCGAGTTCCCTGCCATCTTCATCCCTGATGGAGATCCGTGCCCCTGGAAAAGCCGTCCCCACGTTTTGTTGCTCCGTGCCGGCTAGGTCGGTAACAGCGGGCGGCCTCACAAGCGTTGCGGCCGTGACAAATCCGAGTTCAGCCGCGCCATAGTATTGCTGGATGCGGGCGTTGGGCGCCCACTGCCGGGCCAGCGCAAGTGTGGCCGCCGGAAGCTCCGAGCCGGCGCAAACGATCGAGCGAATCATGTGCCCGCTTCGCCCGGTGGCCATGCCTCGAGCTGCCATCAAGCCAAGAATTGTAGGTACCAGTACCAGCCGATTAACACCATTGTCAGTTATGGCTTTCAAGGCCGCCTCGGGGTTGAACTGCGGCAACGCTGCGAATGTGCCGCCGGCAAAGAGCGACTCCCCCAATGCGTACAGGTTCATGCTGGCCGCCATCGGGCCAGGGGCGAGAGTCACCGAGTCCGGCCCCACAGCAAAGTACGTGGCACTGCGGATGAACGATTCATGCCAGGACGCCGCCGAACGGGCAAAGGCCTTCGGCAAACCGCTGGTACCCGAGGAGAGCCCAAGCAGGAACGGTGTCGGTGCGCCATCCTCTAGCGACTGATGCGCTGCCCAATCCAAGGCTGCCCTGCTGAGGTCAGAACGCAAGTTCTCGGGCCACTGGGCGTCAAGGACCATGACTGTTTTTCCAGCGAGAACAGCCGAACAGAATCCCGCGGCCAGCTCGGTACTGCTTTGTGAGTCAACAATGGCGACACTCGCCGAGCCGTCCGCCGTTGTTGACCGGATGTGTGACTCGGCAGCCCGAAGAAGTTGGGCGTAATCGAGCCGCTGCTCCCCCACCACGACGGCGGTCCGGTCACCCTGGTTGGCGGCCCAGCGTTTGAGTTCTTCGATGAATGGCATTGCTTTCATGGTAGATGAGATTCGCACCGTCAATGCCAGGCAGCCGCTACTCTAAGTGCATGACATTTAATGAAGGGGCCCGTCTGGACCCATCGCAGGCAGAAGACCGGAGAGGCCGCAGCGGGATGGGTCGCGGTGGCAAGGTGGGGCTGGGACTTGGCGGCGGCATTATTGTTGTGCTGATCGGCACCTTACTGGGCATCAATCCGGAGCTGTTGTCATCGATGCTCGGCGAATCTTCGGAGCCACCTGCGATCGAGCAATCGGGCGGATCTGCTTTGGAAAGTTGTCGGACCGGCCAGGATGCCAACGACCGCCTTGACTGTCGCATCCTTGGCACGGCTAATTCACTCAATGCCTTCTGGCCTGACTACCTGTCGCAGCAGGGTGTCCAATACTCGGCGCCTAAGACGGTGATTTTTAGTGGCAGTGTCAGTACAGCTTGCGGCCAGGCCAGCTCAGCCGTGGGACCGTTCTACTGCCCCGGCGATAACAAGGCCTATTTTGACCCTGACTTCTTCTCTCAATTGGAGACACAGTTCGGATCCTCTGGTGGCCCGCTGGCCCAGGAATACGTTGTTGCTCACGAATTTGGCCACCATATTCAGGACCTTCTGGGTACCATTGGTAACGCCCAGCAAGACCCACAGGGGCCTCAATCGGCGTCTGTACGCACGGAACTTCAGGCCGACTGCTTCGCTGGCATTTGGATGCGCTACGCCTCGTCCAAGGTGGCGCCCGGCAACGACCAGCCGTTCCTGGTGTCGTTGACGCAGCAGGATCTCAACGACGCACTCTCGGCGGCGTCCTCGGTGGGTGACGACAGGATTCAGAAGGCCGCAACGGGCCGAACTAACCCCGAATCCTGGAGTCACGGCTCCAGTGAGCAGCGGCAAAAGTGGCTGTACACCGGCTACCAAACCGCCGATCTGGCAGCCTGCGACACCTTTGCCGTCCCCAAGGTTTAGCCCAGAACCAAAACGAAAAGAACCACCGTCGTCGTCCTTAAAGACCAACTGACCCGCAGTAGTGGTTGAAAATTCACGGAAATCGTGACTTTTTCGACCACTACTGCGGGTCAGTTGATTAAGGCTAGATGTTGAAGCCGAGGGCCCGCATCTGGTCGCGGCCGTCGTCCGTGATCCGCTCCGGACCCCACGGCGGCATCCACACCCAGTTGATGCGCCATTCGTCAACGATGGGGCTAAGTGATGCTTCCACTTGTTCCTCGATGACGTCCTGCAGGGGGCAAGCGGCCGTGGTGAGCGTCATGTCCAACAGCAGTGCGCCGTCTTCGCCGTAACGCAAGCCGTAGAGCAAACCCAGATCGACGACGTTGACGCCCAGTTCGGGGTCAATGACGTCCCTGAGGGCTTCCTCAACGTCTTCCAGGTTTGTTTGTCCAGCTACATTGGCTGCACTTGTTTCGCTGATGTCAGTCATGATTCCTTCTCGACGGTGGTTGGTTGGCGAGGCAATTAAGCCGTTGCCGACTCAGCAACGAGGTAGCGGTCGTAGCCTTCTTCTTCCAAGCGGTCAGCAAGTTCCGGGCCACCCTGTTCGGCGATGGCACCATCAACGAATACGTGCACGAACTGCGGCTTGATGTAGCGCAGGATGCGAGTGTAGTGGGTGATCAGCAGTGTGCCGAGGCCACCGGCGTCGATTGAACGGTTGACACCTTCGGAAACAACCTTCAGCGCGTCAACGTCAAGACCGGAGTCGGTCTCATCCAAGACAGCGAACTTCGGGCGAAGCAGTTCCAGCTGGAGGATCTCGTGGCGCTTCTTCTCGCCGCCGGAGAAGCCTTCGTTGACATTGCGCTCGGCGAACTCGGGCTCGATGCGCAGCTGCGCCATGGCGGCCTTGACATCCTTGGTCCA
>JBKKBD010000048.1:0-8650 GCA_046714315.1 Specibacter sp. | reverse complement strand
TTGAACCTACGTTGGCCATGGCCCGCCTGAACCCGGCTGTGGACTTCGGCGCCAAGGACGGCCCGGCAGACATTGTGTTCTTCATTGCTGCCCCGGCTGGCGCCGACAACGCGCACCTGAAATTGCTTTCCAAGCTGGCCCGTTCTCTTATTAAGAAGGACTTCACCGCGGCCCTGCGCGCGGCGACCACCCCGGCCGAGATCGTGGCCCTAGTTGACGAAGCCCTCGCTGACAAGCCCAAGGCGGCAGCCGCACCGACAGTACCGGCAGCTGCCGAGCCCGCCGTGGATACCCCAACTACGCGCCAGAAGCGGATTGTTGCCGTGACGGCATGCCCTACAGGTATTGCACACACGTACATGGCAGCCGATTCCTTGGTGCTGGCCGCCCAGGAAGCCGGCGTTGACCTGCAGGTTGAGACACAGGGGTCCGGGGCCGTGACGCCACTGGATCCTGCCGTAATTGCCGCTGCCGATGCCGTGATCTTTGCCGTGGACGTCGATGTGCGAGGCAAGGAGCGCTTTGCCGGCAAGCCGCTGGTGAGCTCACCTGTAAAGCGTGGCATTGATGAGCCGGCCAAGATGATCCAGGAAGCGGTTGCTGCGTCGGATAACCCCAACGCGCACCGGGTGCCCCACTTTGGTGCCGAGGAGACCGCAGATCAGAAGGCACAGTCCTCGGGTGAGAGCCTTGGCGCCAAGATCAAGAAAGTTCTGCTGACGGGCGTCAGCTACATGATCCCGTTCGTGGCTGGAGGAGGTCTGCTGATCGCACTGGGCTTCTTGCTCGGTGGCTACGACGTGACCGACGTTGCCAAGGATGTGGTTCTGAAGAACAGCCTCTTCAACCTGCCTGACGGCGGACTCATGATTTACCTCGGCGCCGTTGCCTTCACTATCGGCAACCTGTCCATGAGCTTCCTGGTCCCCGCACTTGCCGGCTACATCGCGTTCGGTATCGCTGACCGGCCAGGTATTGCACCGGGCTTCACGGCCGGCGCCATTGCCGTCTTTATGGGCGCGGGCTTCCTCGGTGGTTTGGTGGGCGGTATTCTTGCCGGCCTCGCGGCGTACTGGATCGGCAGCTGGAAGGTACCGCGTTGGTTGCGTGGCCTCATGCCCGTTGTCATCATCCCGCTGCTGGGTTCCATCATCGCCTCCGGCGCCATGCTCTTGTTCCTTGGCGCACCCATCGCCGCCCTGTCCAACGGTTTGAACAGCTGGCTGACCGGCATGACCGGCACCTCCGCCGTCATTCTTGGCATGATCCTTGGCCTCATGATGTGCTTCGACCTTGGTGGTCCGGTCAACAAGGTTGCCTACGCATTCGCCGTCGCCGGCCTTGGCACGGGCACCGCATTGAACCAGGCACCGTGGGAAATCATGGCAACCGTCATGGCTGCGGGCATGGTTCCGCCGCTGGCATTGGCCCTGGCCACCGTGCTGGACAAGAAGCGTTTCTCACTGGCGGAGCGTGAAAACGGCAAGGCCGCCTGGCTGCTCGGTGCCTCCTTCATCTCCGAAGGCGCCATCCCGTTCGCCGCGGCCGATCCCCTGCGCGTTATTCCGGCCACCATGGTGGGTGGTGCCATCACCGGTGCCATGGCCATGGGCTTCCACGTCACCTCGCAGGCGCCCCACGGCGGAATCTTCGTCTTCTTCGCCATTGGCAACGTTGGCATGTTCATCCTGTCCATTGTGGTTGGCACCATCGTGTCAGCTCTTGGGGTTGTGGCCCTGAAACGCTGGGCTGTACGCAAGCCCGTTGATACTCTTGCAGCAGCACAGCCTGCAGCCCAGGCCAACTAGGATCTGACATGATTTTCGAAGGAGAAACCGTGCAAAGCTTTGTTGGAGTCGGTGTCTTTAGGGGCCGTGTCATTGGCCCTGTCAGGCACATGCCGCCCGCCTTGACCGCCCCTCCCGGCGATGAAAGATTGGACAGTTCGACGACGGCCGAGGCTGCCGCAGCGAGCCTCAAGGAGGCCGGAGCAACGGTCAAAGCCACCTTGATGGAACGGGCAACCCGCGCCACGGGCGACGGCAAGGCCGTGCTTGAGGCAACCGCACTGATGGCCACTGATCCCATGCTCATCAAGGCCGCCATCAAACTCATCAACAAGGGCAGCTCCGCCGAGCGCGCCATCTGGGACGCCGGAGACACGGTTGCCGCCATGCTCATCAGCCTCGGTGGATACATGGCGGAGCGCTCCCACGATGTCCTCGACGTCCGGTCCCGCATTGTGGCGGCTTTGCGCGGTGTGCCGGCGCCGGAAATCCCGGACTCGCAGCTTCCCTTCATCCTTGTCGCCGACGACCTGGCCCCGGCAGACACGGCAACACTTGACCCGGCAAAGGTCATAGCCCTTGTCACGGAGGGTGGCGGGCCCCAGTCCCACACGGCCATTATTGCCCGCAGTTTGGGACTCCCGGCCGTCGTTGCGGCCGCGGGAGTTTCTGCCATCGAAGAGGGTGCCCAGGTTTACGTTGACGGCTCCACCGGAGTTGTCAGCACGGGCCCCGGTGACATCGAACGCGCGGCCGTGGCCGTGTGGCTGGAGAAGGCCTCGCTACTGAGCGTTTTTGACGGCAACGGACAACTTGCAGACGGCACCAAGTTGGCACTGCTGGCCAACGTTGGCGGAGCCAAGGACGCACGGGAGGCTGCTACCGCGAACGCTCAGGGCGTTGGTCTTTTGCGCACCGAATTCTGCTTCCTCGGCAACAGCACCGAACCCACTCACGAGGATCAGGTGGCAGCCTACAAGGGCGTCTTCGATGCCTTCCCCGGCAAGAAGGTTGTTGTCCGCACCCTCGACGCCGGTGCGGACAAGCCACTGCCATTTTTGACCGACAGCACCGAACCGAACCCTGCCCTGGGTGTGCGTGGATACCGCACCGACACCACAACCCCCGGCGTACTGGCCCGCCAGTTGGCTGCCATTGCAGACGCTGCGGCGCAGTCGGAAGCCGTGGTGTGGGTTATGGCACCTATGATTTCCACACCGGCCGAAGCCGCTGATTTTGCCGCCATGTGCACCACCGCCGGACTCAACACTCCTGGCGTCATGGTTGAAGTGCCCTCGGCTGCGCTCACCTCCCGGCATTTGCTGGACCGCGTGGAATTCGCCAGCCTTGGAACCAACGATCTGACGCAGTACGCCATGGCTGCCGATAGGCAGTTGGGCACGTTGGCGGCACTCAACGATCCCTGGCAGCCAGCCGTGCTGGCCTTGATCCAGGCGACCGTGGAAGGTTCCATCGCGCAGGCCAAACACTCGGCATCCTTGGCGCTCGAGGACTCGCTGCCCAAGCCGGTTGGCGTGTGTGGCGAGTCGGCAGCGGACCCGGCTCTCGCCGTCGTCCTTGCAGGTCTTGGCGTGACCTCACTGTCTATGACGCCTCGGGCGCTTCCCGCGGTTGCCGCCGTCCTTCGCACCATCACCATGCCCGAGGCCCGCCAACTGGCTTACAGAGCCGTAAGTGCCGCCTCAGCCACCGAAGCCCGCGAGCTGGTTCGCGCCGGGCTGCCCGCCCTGGCCGAACTCGGCCTATAATTCCCTGCCCCGGAGATCGAGCCTAAACTCCGAAGACCAGCTCAACCGCCACACCACCCCACCGATCATCAAATAGAGAATTGGAACACGCCATGATTGAACGTACCGCCACCATTGCCAGCACCGTAGGACTGCACGCCCGTCCGGCAGCCATCTTTGCCGAAGCCGCCGGCGATTTGGGTGTCGAAGTGACGATCGCCCGCGTTGGCGAGCCCCTTGACGAGGCGGTCGATGCGGACAGCATGCTGGCCCTGATGAGCCTTGGTGTTGAGCACGGCGAAGCCGTTGTTCTGCGCACCGAAGATGACTCTGCCATTGAGGCCCTCGAAGCCCTGGCACGCATTCTGGAGACCAACCACGACGCCTAAATTCGGCGCCCCGAAAACCCCGTGTCGAAGCCTGTTTACAGCCTTCGAAACGGGGTTTTTGCATGGTTGACAGGAACCCCACTAAGGGTCCAGAATGGCCCGTCTGCTAGAATTTATGGTCTGCCCGTAGCGATGCAGCAGAAAGTCGCAAGCAAATGACCTCCTTAAGGGGATGAACAAATGCCCATAGACCGAAGCATGACTCAACCGGATTCAGGTGTTAAGGACACCGCAGATCGATCGCAGACGAGGCTCAAAAAGCCCCGTCTGCCCAAACTAAAGAAACGCCGCTTGGGCGTCGACGACGTCAATGTTGTTGATGCGCCCATGCTCAAAAAAGCCCTCGGCGGGACCGTCGTCGGAAACACGATGGAATGGTACGACGTAGGTGTCTTCGGATACCTGATCGGCACCATGGGACCGGTATTTCTGCCGGAATCAGACCCGGATGTCCGGACCTTGTTCCTCCTGGGCACCTTTGCTGCCACCTTCCTGGCCCGCCCCCTCGGCGGTGTGGTCTTTGGCTGGCTCGGCGACAAAGTAGGACGTCAGAAGGTACTCGCCACCACGCTGATCGTCATGGCCGCCTCGACGTTCGCCGTCGGGCTCCTGCCTGGATACGCCCAAATTGGTATCTGGGCCGCCGTGCTGCTGGTCCTGTTGAAGCTTGTTCAGGGGTTCTCCACAGGCGGTGAGTACGCAGGCGCCACCACCTTTGTCAGCGAATATGCGCCCGACAAGCGACGCGGCTACTTTGCCAGCATCTTGGACCTCGGCAGCTACATGGGATTCGCCATGGGTGCCGCGCTGGTCTCGGTACTGCAGCTGACCCTTGGCCAAGAAGCCATGGAACAGTGGGGCTGGCGCCTGCCATTCCTGATTGCCGGTCCACTTGGTCTGATTGCCGTGTACTTCCGCCTGAAAATCGAGGAATCCCCACAGTTCCAGGCAACCCTGGATGCCAATGAAGAGCAATCAAAATCGGCCGCGGCAAGCGACGAAGCCACCTCAAGCGGACCTGTCCACCTGGTCAAGGTTTACTGGCGCCAAGTTCTGCTGGCTATGATTTTGGTGGCAGCAGCCAACACCGCGGGCTACGCCCTAACGTCTTACATGCCGACGTATTTGACTGATTCCATGGGCTACGACGAGTTGCACGGGACCATACTCACCATCCCCATCTTGGTCGCCATGGCCTTGTGTATCCCGCTGACAGGTCGCCTCTCCGATAAAATCGGTCGCCGCCCGGTGTTGTGGGTCGGCGCGATCAGCACGGTGGTGCTGGCCACCCCTGCCTTCATGCTGATCAGCCTCGGTCCAATCTGGTCTACCATGCTCGGGCTAGCGCTAATCGCCTTCCCCGTCACGTTCTACGTCTCCAATCTGGCCTCGGCACTGCCAGCGTTGTTCCCAACGTCCAGCCGTTACGGCGGCATGGGGATCTCCTACAACTTTGCCGTGGCGATCTTTGGCGGCACTGCCCCCTTCATAATGAAGGGCCTAATCACCCTCACCGGCAATACCATGATGCCCGCGTACTACCTGATGCTGACCTCCGCCATTGGCGCAGTGGGTATCTACTTCCTACGCGAGTCCGCGCAGAAACCGCTGCCCGGTTCCATGCCGAGCGTGGCCACGCAGGAGGAGGCCCAGGAATTGGTGGCTTCCCAGGACGAAAACCCGTTGTTGGACATGGACCACATGCCCTTTGACGAAACCTATGAGCCGGCAACACCCGGAACTGGCATCCCCGTCACTGTGGGCCGGCCCGGCGCCGAGTATTAGCGCCGGACACCCTCCGAACAACTAACCCGCAGTAGTGGTCGAAAAACACGTCAAAATCGTGATTTTTCGACCACTACTGCGGGTTAGTTGTATATAGGAGGATCAGCGGCCGCGATTGCCTGCCGCCGCAGCAAGCCTGTCTGGCACCAACCGGCTCAGCGCCATGAGCGTGGCGTAGCGGCGCGACGGGATACTCACCGCTTTTCCAGAGGCGTTGTCGGCCAGCCCCTCACGCACCACGCGATCGGCGTTGAGCCACATCCACGAGCGAACGCCGCCCATGCTTGCTCCCATCCGCTCGTGAAATTCGGTGTGCACGAATCCCGGACAAACGGCCGTTACTTTCACTCCCTTTGGCCCGTAACGAAGGTTGGCGAATCGACTAAAGCTCACCAGCCAAGACTTCGCGGCACCATATGTTCCTCGCGGGATGAACGCTGAGACGCTTGCAACATTGATGATCCGGCCCTTGCCGCGTTCCAGCATGAGCGGCAACACGGCATGGGTGAGTTCCATGGGCGTTTGGGCCAAAATGCGCAGGTGGGCCGCCTCGTCGTCGATGGTGTTGCGCTCAAAGGCATGAACCAGGCTAAAGCCAGCGTTGTTCACCAGCACGGAGACGGGGCTTGCCGTGTCTGCCAAACGGGCACAGACAGAAGCAACTCCGCTGTCCGTCACCAAGTCAGCAGACAGTATTTCCACCTGAACCCCAAAGTCGGTCCGCAGCCGCACGGCCTTGGCCTCCAGCCGGTCAACATCCCTGGCGACGAGAACCAGGTCATGTTGCGAGCGGCCCAGCTGCTGGGCAAACTCGGCGCCGATCCCGGAGCTGGCTCCTGTGATGAGCGCTATTGGACGCTCCACTTACGCACCCTCGGGGAAATCGGTGTACTGGGTGTAGAGATCCGGGTGCTTGCCAATGAACCGGGCAATATAAGGGCAATGCGGGATGACACGCTTGCCTGAAGCCACCACATCGTCCAAGGCATAGCGGGCAAGCACCTTCGCCAGGCCGCGGCCTTCGAAGCCGGGCTGGCTGACGGTGTGTTGGAAATCGATGTGCCCCGGCAGGTCCTTGAAAGTGATGACCACGGCCAGCTCGTCGTGCTCAAAGAGCTCGTAGCGATGCGCGGAATCGTTGCGGGTCATCCGGACGGAGGCGTCGAAGGGATCGGATTCTTGGGCTGCGTTGGCGCTCATGAACCGAGCTTTGCACACCAGCGCGGTGCTGGCAACAGTGCCCCGAGCCACAGCTGGGGCTCGTTTTGGGGCACTGCCGCCCGCGCCGCCGTCCCAGCCGCTACGCGCGGGCGCCGCCCTGCCACAATGCGGTGAAGGGAGCGCCAGAGGTGACCCGGTTCTTGATGCCCTCGGTGACGAATGCCTTGGCCGTGCGGGCCGCCTCCAGCGGAGTGGCGCCCTTGGCGAGTTCGGCCGTCACGGCCGCGGCCAGCGAGCAGCCAGCACCAGATACGGCAACTTCACCGACCTTTGGAGCGGTCAGGACTTCCATCGTTTCGCCATCGAAGAATACGTCCACAGCCTCCGAACCGGCCAGGCGCACACCACCCTTGGCAAGAACTGCGGCGCCGCTGATCTCGTGGATCTTCCGGGCAGCTGCCTTCAGGTCCTCAACGTTGTTGATTTCCATGCCGGACAAGGACTCTGCCTCGAAATGGTTGGGCGTGACAAAGGTGGCCAGCGGAAGGATCTGAGCCTTGAGCGCCTGATCCGTGTCCAGCGCGTGGCCGGGTTCCTGGCCCTTGCAGATCAGGACCGGATCCAACACAACATGCTTGAAGGATGCGGCCTTGAGCGCGGTTTCCACCGTGCTGATGGTGGCGGGGCTGCCCAACATGCCAATCTTCACGCTCTCCAACACCGTTGGTGCCCCCGAAGCGGCACCGTAGGCCGCCGTCGTGGCTTCCAATTGCTCGGCAATGACCTGCTGGTCAACCGGCACAAAGCGGTGGTTCCAGGAATTGTTCGGGTCAAAGGAGACAATGCACGTGAGGTTTACGATGCCGAAGACACCCAATTCCTGGAAGGTCTTCAAATCGGCTTGGGCACCGGCACCGCCTGTCGCTTCGGATCCGGCGATGGTCAGGGCAAGTGCGGGGGCAGTAATTGTCATGGAACTATCTTGCCACCCAGTGGGGCCTACAGCCGCCCGGATGAGATCAGGTGGCAAACACAAGAGTGCCGCCGTTGCATTGCAACGGCGGCACTTTCAAAAGATCGGTGGGCCCTGCGGGGCTCGAACCCGCGACCCACGGATTAAAAGTCCGATGCTCTACCAACTGAGCTAAAGGCCCGACCTAACGGCAACAGCCCCAAAGATGAATCCATCCGTGGAGAAGTTGACGCACATTAGACTACCGCACGCCATGCGCCAGAATGCAATTGGAGGCCGGATTAAGGTGTCAGCGTCGCTGCGCCGGAGCCCGCCACCAGCAGATTCCACGGATTTCGGTGCCAGGGCGCCGGTTCTCTCGACCACACCGGGCAGCGGGGGTAGTGTTCGTGTCATGAATGATCGACCAGCCAACCACACTCCCCGCCCGCACAAGCCGGTGCCGTTTTCACCCGCCGACTTTGAGGCGTTTGCTGGGGGCATCGATCCGGCGCGCGTGTCTGAGGCTGCGCATCTTGCCGCCAGGGCCTTGGTGCACAGCGGACGGGCCAGCAATGACCCGGAAGTCACCAAACGGCTTGTGAAGCTTGCGGACAAGCAGGGCCTTGAAGCCATTGCCGAGATGTGGGCGGCGAGCCCGGCCCGCTCCCTCCCGGGCGCCCTGTGGCGCCTGTACGCCCTCCGTGCGGCCACGTTGCAGGACCCCGAGGGCATCAGTGTGTTCTTCCGGGCCGGCCAGCAGAAAGCCCAGGTGGCCAACGCCGTCGCCGGTGTTGCCGAGCCGCCGGGCGCCGAGGAAATTACCAC
>JBKKBD010000047.1:0-10804 GCA_046714315.1 Specibacter sp. | reverse complement strand
ACTATAGACCAGAGTTTGGTTCTGGTGTATCCTGCGTCACGGTCTATAGTGGTTGGGATGGCATTGCAGGATGTCTCGACAACGTTGTGAAAGAGGCCCACTGTGCATGACCGTATCCGCCACGCCGGACTGTTGGAAAAGCGTATGTCAGCCGAGGCCGCGGCGGCGCTCATAAAGCCCGGTATGACGGTGGCCATGAGTGGCTTCACCGGTGCCGGCTATCCAAAATCAGTCCCGCAGGCGTTAGCGGCACAGATGGAAACGGCGCACGCTGGCGGCGCCGAATTCAAGATCAAGATCCTCACCGGTGCGTCCACCGCTCCCGAGCTCGACGGAGTGCTCGCGAAAGCTGGCGGCATGGAATTGCGCCTCCCGTACATGTCCGATCCGTTGCTGCGAAAGCGGATCAATGACGGCGAAATTGAATACATGGATATTCACCTGAGCCATGTTGCCCAGCACACCTGGTTCGGGTTCTATGGCGACATTAACATTGCCATTATCGAAGTTGTAGGCATCCGCGAGGACGGAAGCCTGATTCCGTCCTCCTCGGTAGGCAACAACAAGACTTGGCTGGACATGGCCGATGCCGTGATCATCGAGGTCAACCAGCAGCAGTCTGCAGGGCTGGAGGGTATGCATGATGTGTACTACGGCACCGCCCTGCCGCCGTTCCGCAAGCCAATCATGCTGACACAGCCGGAAGACCGGATTGGCCAGCCGTACCTCGACGTCGACATCTCGAAAATCATTGCCGTGGTTGAAACGAACGCGCCAGACCGACTCTCCGCTTTCGCTGAGCCCGATGCCACCTCCAACCAAATCGCGGACCACCTCCTTGATTTCCTCGACGGGGAAATCAAGACCGGGCGCATGACCGATAAGCTGCTGCCGTTGCAATCGGGCGTGGGCAACATTGCCAACGCCGTGCTCGCCGGGCTTTCTCGGGGTGGATACCGTGGTCTCAAGGCATACACCGAGGTCATCCAGGACGGCATGCTGGAGCTCATCAAGGACGGCACCATTGCGTTCGCGTCAGCTACCTCCTTCTCGCTGTCCGAAGCGGGCATTGCCGAATTCAACAAGCACGTGGACTTCTACCGGGAGCGCATTGTGCTGCGCACCCAGGAAATCTCCAACCACCCTGAGCTGATCCGCCGCCTAGGCTGTGTTGCGCTGAACGGCATGATCGAGGCAGACATCTACGGCAATGTGAACTCCACACATGTTGTGGGATCGCACGTCATGAATGGCATTGGCGGTTCCGGCGACTTTGCCCGCAACGGCTTCCTGTCCGTCTTCATGTCCCCGTCGGTAGCCAAGGACGGCCGGATCTCCGGCATTGTGCCCATGTCCAGCCACGTTGACCACACCGAGCACGACACCATGCTGCTCATCACCGAGCAGGGTTATGCCGATCTTCGCGGACTGTCCCCGAAGCAGCGCGCCAGGTTGATCACGGAAAAGCTGGCACACCCGGATTACAAGCCGATGCTCGAGGACTACTTCACCCGCGCCCTGCGTGATTCCTACGGCAAGCACACCCCGCACCTGATGGGCGAGGCGCTGTCCTGGCACCAGCGGTACATCGAAACCGGAGACATGCGGATTAAGTAGTGGCCCGCTCCGTTGGGGTGACTGTTCCTTCAACCTCAACGGAGCTCACGCAGGCGGCCGGCACCGAATGAAGGTCAGCTCGCCAGACACCATAAAGGAACCAGCGGCGTGGGGGACTAGGAGTGTGTCACCGCGAGTGACCTTGAGGGTTTGTTCCTGAGCGGAGTGAATTTCCCCAGCCCCTGCAGTGACGATCAGAATGCTAAACCCCGAGTCATATTCGGTGGAGGACGCCACTGTCCACTTCTCGGCCCGGAAGTACGGGGCGCTCCCGGCCACTAATGTTGACGGGCCGAGGCCCTGCCTGAGGATCAGGCGCTGAATTTCTTCGCTTGAAGTTCCTCGACGGTCGGCTGCGGCCAAGGCTGTTTCAAACCCCAGCCCAAGATGGCCTTCCTGCACGCCATCGATGGCGAATCCCTCCCATTCCAGAAGGATCGAAAGGTCCTCTGGTTCCTGGACCTCCACAAGGAAAATACCCTCACCTATGGCGTGAGGAAGCCCGGGTGGGACCAAGACGCTATCTCCCGCGGCGACGGGGACTGCATGCATGGCATCAAGAATGCTCTCCGTGTCTTGGGCGCTAACCCAATCTTCCAATTCATCGACCCCAACGTCCCGGTTGAACCCGAGATGGACAGTTCCGCCCTCAAGGATCAGCCACGCCTCGGCCTTGCCGTGGCTTCGGTTCAAGTGCGCTGATGCGAAGTCCCTCGCAGGATGAATATGGACCGGTAAACGTTGGCCAGCGTCGAGCAACTTCACCAATAGCATTGTGTCCACACCAAAGCGCTCGACATGAGCATCCCCAAGCCAATGAATGGGGTCCTGTTCGATTGCATCGAGTAGGCGCTGGCCATCATTCATTTCCGTCAGGCCGGTTTCACGCTCCCCAAAAATTGTTGTGGTTGACCCTACCCAATCTTCAGGAACATGATTTCCCTCCGCCGCCAGCGCCTGACCGGCACGAAAGCTGCGTATCTTGGAACCACCTCGGTAGAACCGATTGGCCGGTTGATTGCTGAACAAGCGAACTATGGGCATCTGACCTCTCATCTAGGGACAAACAGTGAGGTTTGTTCCCATCACTGTGGCTCCGAATTTCGTAGTGGAAGTTCCTACTTGTTTGGCTCAGACGGAAAGAGGACTTGTACCCCGTTTGCCCTCAGTGCAGCGGCGATTTCCGCCGGCGGTTCTTTGTCCGTGACAAAGTAATCTGCGCGACCCAGTTCGGCAACCTGGGCAAACAGGCGGCGACCCATCTTGGATGAATCGGCAAGGAAAGCAACCCGGGAAGCATTGGCCATCATTTCGCTCATCATGACGGCCTCGGCAACGTTACTAGTGGAGTAGCCCCCTTCAACCGAAACAGCGCCAACTCCCAACAGCGCCAAATCACATTGCACGTCCAGTTTGGTGCCACCGGCAGCTGTTGGGAAGCTGACCGGTCCAATGGTTGCTTGCGCGACGAGATGGTACGTGCCACCGAAGACGTACATATCCCGGTAAGTCTTTTGCGACAGTTCGGCCGGAATGCGGAGACTGTTCGTCGCCACAGTGAGGCCCCGGCGTTCACTCATATGACGCGCAACGGCCAGCGTGGTGGTGCCGGCATTGAGCATAACCACTGTGTCGTCTTGGATAAGGGTTGCAGCCAGCTCGCCAATGGTCTCCTTCGCCGACGCTTGGAGGCGCAATCGAACATCGATCCCCGTATCGGCCTCCGGCAGAGACGACAGGCTGACTGCGCCTCCATGAGTGCGGATCAGTACACCCTGGCTATCCAGCCGATCTAGGTCCCGCCTGATGGTGTCTGCCGAGACGTCCAGCCGTTGGGCCAGTTCGGCTACTGTAACTTGGCCAGCCTCGAGCACATAGGCGGCCAGTGCTGCCTTGCGCCCGGCTGGGAGATGTCGGGACGTTCCGCCGGAGTCTTGTAGTGACGTCGAATTGGTAGTCATAAGCAATTATTACCACTTTTTGCTGGAAAGTGCTTGACCGTTGCTGTTTTTTGCGGATACAGTCTCACTAATCGTGCAAGCAAACGCAGAAAAAAGCGTAATTCAGCACGTTGAGATCGGAGTAAGCATGAGCAACGATGCTCTGGCACGGCGACAGGTACTTGGCTTCTTTGGCATGGCTGCCGCCGTTGCCTTGACTGCAGGGTGTAGCGCTGAGAATTCAGGAAAGTCCGCGGACGGGACTGTAACGCTGGAATTTGCGCAGTGGTGGGAGCCCGAGCTTCCCAAGGGTTCCCTGCGGGAATTGATGGATAAGTTTGAGGCGAGCAACCCTGGAATCAAGGTAAAGCTGCTCAGCGGTCCTTACGCCTCAACGAAGGAACAGGTCATTGCCGGTGCTGCCGCAGGGACAATGTCTGACGTCATTGGTTTGGATGGGGCCTGGATCAATGACTTCTCCAAGCAGGGTTCACTCGCGGACCTGTCGACCTTGATGTCTGAGGCCAAGTATGACGATAGTCAGCTGGCAAGCCAGGTTCAGATCGATGGATCCACGTTGATGATCCCGGCCGTGAATTTTGTCTACCCCATGTTCACAAACGACGAACTGCTCTCAAAGGCGGGCATCTCCAAGGCGCCCTCTACCCGAACAGAGTTCGCGGCCGCAGCGGAGGCAATTACCAAATCAGACAGCAACACCAAAGGCTGGATACTCCCGCTCTCTCCGGAAGCTCCCAATGGCATCCAAAATGACGTCATGTCCTGGGTGTGGGCATCCGGCGGCAGCATGTTGAAGGATGGTAAGCCAGATCTGAGCAATGACGAGGTCAAAAGTGCCGTCGAATTTATCCAGGGTATGTGGGACAAAGAGGTCATAGCGCCCGGGGCCCTCACCATGAAGGAACAAGACAAGGTGGAGGAATTCACCAACGCCCGCGTAGGCATGATGATCGATTCCTTGGCTCACATCAAGCTCATTCGTGAGAACAACCCGAAATTGAAGTTCAGCATCTCGGCAGTTCCTGCGGTGGACGGCTTCACCGGAAAACGCGGCATCCCCTATGCATCGTGGGGGATCGGAGTCTCAGAAAGTACCAAGAATAAGGCAGAGGCCTGGAAATTGGTCGAGTTCCTGATGAGCGAAGAGACCAACTCAAAGTTGTCATCCCTCTCAAATTCTTTCCCGGGGAACACGAAATCAGTGCCCGACTTCGTCGAAAGCGACGAGTTGTTCAAGACGGCTTTTGAGATCTATAAGAGCGGCTATCCCGCCAACGAGTTCGTTGGGCTTCCAGTAGCCGAGCAATTGATGCGCACCTTTGACGAGGAACTCCAACGAACTCTCAGTGGGCAGCAAGACATCGACAAGATGCTTCAGTCCGCGCAGGACAAATGGATGAAAGAGTTCTAGCGCCGTCATGAAGCTCGTCACTGGAATTGTCCAAGAATTCGCGCCGGGCCGTTGCTGGCCGTCAAGGAGAACCGGGCCATGAAATCCACACTGAAAGATCCGGAACTGAACTTTGAAACACGGTGGCCAGAGGACCAGGCCATGAAAAAGCCGCGATCTGGTTGGAGCGGGATCAAGCGAAAGCTTGCCCCCTACGGTTTTGTCTCTCCCACCGTTATCTTGATGTTTGTCCTGATGCTCGTCCCGATCGTTATGGTGATCGGCTACTCGCTGATGAACAACGTCATCATGAACAAGAACCCCAAGTTCGTGGGGCTGGACAACTACGTAGAAATTCTGACCGACCCGGTATTCCATATAGCACTGGGGAACACGATAGTTTTCACGGTGGTCAGTGTGGCCGCACACCTTGTGTTGGGTTTGCTGTTCGCCATGTTGCTCAATACGAAGTTGCTTGGGACGCGATTCAAGGCCTTATTCAGGGCAATCTACGTCCTGCCCTGGCTGTTCACGGTCGCGATTATTGCCGTCCTTTGGCGGCTCCTGCTGGATCCCAACGGCGTCATTAATTACCTCTTGATGAACGCCGGGATCATTGACTCACAAATTGAATGGCTCTCATCGCCCGGGACCGCATTGTTGGCCGTCACTTTCATCAACATTTGGGCCGGCTACCCCTTTTACATGGTCAGCATTCTTGCCGGGCTCCAGGGCATTCCTCGAGATTTGTATGAAGCTGCAACCGTTGACGGGGCCAACGGCTTTCAGAAGTTCTTCAATGTCACGCTCCCGCAGCTAAAGCCGATCATCATCAGCATGGCCATGCTGGATCTCATCTGGACGTCGCAGCAATTCGCGTTGATCTGGATGACTACCGGTGGTGGCCCCATCAATGTCACCGAAATGCTTAGCACCTACACCTACAAGTTGGCCTTCAGTCGCTACGAGTTCTCTCTCGCGTCAGCAGCAGCAGTCATCATTCTCTTGCTCTCGATGATCCTGGCCTTCTTCTACATCAGGCACCAGAAAGCGAGGGACTGAGATGCTGACTACCAAAAAGCAGAAGCAGCTAGCCATGAAGGCTGGCATCATCATCGCACTGCTCGTGGGCGCCGTCTTCGCCGCTTTTCCCATCTTCTGGATGGCGGTCAGCTCCTTCAAGGCGAACTCTGAGATCTTTGAGTTCCCGCCACGAATCATTACAGAGAGCTTCTCATGGACGGCCTACACAACCATCCTGACCGACCCTACAAAGGTCCGCTTTTTCATCAACAGCTATCTGGTTTCGATCGGCGTCACGATCCTTACCTTGATCGTTGCCATCTTGACGGCCTACGCCCTGAGTAGGTATCAATTCCGACTCAAGCATCCACTGAACATGATCATCGTCAGTGTTCAAGCGGTCCCACCCATCACCTTGCTTATTCCGTTCTTTGGCTTGATGGTGGTCCTTCGCCTTTACAACACTTACCAAGGCTTGATCTTGACCTACATGGTCTTCACCTTGCCGTACGCGGTCATCATGATGACCGGCTACTTCAATACTCTGCCCAAGGAACTTGATGAAGCGGCAAAAGTGGACGGCGCAAGCGCCTTTGGTGCCTTGTGGAGGGTGCTTGTCCCGGTCTCCATTCCAGGCATTGTCTCGGTTGGTATCTATACCTTCATGATCGCCTGGAACGAATACCTCTTTGCCCTGACGCTCACACGTTCTGTGGATATGAGGACAGTGCCCGTAGGCATCCAGCTCCTGATGGGGCAGCACTCCTATCAGTGGAACGAAATGATGGCCATGAGCATTCTTGGGTGCATTCCTGTCCTACTCCTTTTCCTCTTCTTCCAGAGGTACTTCATCGGCGGGCTGACCGCCGGCGGCGTCAAGAGCTAGACCCCCCCTAATTTTCCCTACCCACCAAATAATCCAAACCAGGAGAATCCCCATGTTGATGAACGGTATCGACCTGCTCGACGTAGCAAACAAGAACAACTTCGCTGTCCCGGCATTCAACGTTAGCGATTACGCGATGATGAACGGTCTCTTTGAAGTCAGTGAAGAAAAAGATTCACCACTTATTGTTGCCATTCACCCCGACGAACTAAGCCACATTGGCGTGGACATGCTGTCCTCGATCGTTGCCAGGGCGCACCGATCAACTGTCCCTGTGACCATTCACCTGGACCACGGTGCCACCTACGAACAGGTATTGCTGGCGATCAAAAGCGGATTTACCTCGGTCATGATCGACGGTTCCTTGCTTCCGTTCGAGGAGAACATTGCCATCACGAAGAAGGTTGTTGATGCGGCCCATGCCGTGGGGATCTCGGTCGAGGGTGAGCTCGGAACCATTGGCAAGACCGACGACAATGCGGAATCAGGCACGGATACGATCATTTACACCGACCCAGACGACGCCGTGAAATTCATTGCAGCCACCGGCGTAGACAGCCTCGCCATCGCCATCGGAACCTGCCACGGTCTGTACCCCCAGGGTGTGACGCCTGAGTTGAAACTGGATCTGTTGCAGCAGATTCAAGACAAGGTCAGCATTCCGTTGGTGTTGCATGGGGGTTCGAACAACCCAGATGCTGAAATCGGTAAGTCTGTATCCTTGGGAATCAACAAGATCAACATCTCCAGCGATATCAAGTCTTCATACCATGACAAGATGCGCGAAATTCTCGCAAACGATGCAACTGTTCGTGAGCCGAATACAATTCAGCCGCCCTGCATCGCAGCTATGAAGGTGACGGCTGCACAGAAGATCGACCTATTCAATGCCGCTGGAAAAGCAGCTCTCTACTAAGAAAGGCCACTCGTCCATGAAAGAGAAACTTGTTCTTGGATTGGGTGGAACGGTCGATTTTGAGATTGTGTGGGATTCGACCGTGATTGAGGCGTTGATTTCGGAGTACGCCATTGGCGCATCCGAAATCAACGCCTCAATCACGATCAGAAATGAACGAGACCTTGTGGTGTCGCTCTTAGGGTTTCTGCGCGATGGTGCCGGTGGGGAACGTTTCGTGGCCTCGTCGGACATCGTGGAAACTTTTTCTTCACGGTTCAAAAGGAGCCTCACCCTTGGCGGTACCTGTGTCCGGGCGGCCATCGCCATGCAGGTCCTCGGTATCGACAGCACCCTTCATCTGGTCAGTATCGATGACGATGTCCGCAGGCTCCTGCCCGCTGGCTGCCATTACATCTGCAGCGCCGAACAGGACTCCACCGACCCCCACCTGATCGTGCAATTTCGGGAAGGTGAGCGGATTTCCTGCGGCGATATTCATCTAGAAACCCCGCATCCAAACCGGGTGATCTTTGCCAACGATCCACCGAACGGCGAACTCATGATCAGCGAGGACCTCGGTACCGTTTTGCGCCAAGCGGAGGTTTTCATGATCTCGGGCTTTAACTCGATTCAGGATCCAGACATTTTGCAACAACGGCTGGAGGACCTGAAGCGGCACATGAGCCAGCTGGGGCCGAACACCATTGTCTACTACGAAGATGCGGGCTTTCATGCACCGGAACTGAGTACGAATGTTCGCAGAGCCCTGGTACCGACTGTTGACGTCTACAGCATGAATGAAGACGAAATGCAGGCCTACTTGGGCAGGTCGCTGGATCTATTGGATGTGGGAGGCATGTGTGACGCCATTGCTGAATTGCACGAAATAATTCCGGCTTCCACGCTGGTTGTGCACACCAAGTACTGGTCAATCGCGTTCGGACATAAGCCCAAAATCTATGCAGATGCCCTCCAGGGCGGCATTACGATGGCCAGCACCAGATATGCCTTTGGTGATGGGTTCACCGAAGCCGACTACAACAGTGTCAACGGCATGGAACCCAGTATCGTCGGCTCGGAGTTTGCAGAGGCCATCAACTCGAAACTAGGCGACTCGGGTTACTGCCTTCCAGGTAAAGCGATGAAGGTAGAGCATCCGACCACGATCGGCCTAGGCGACACTTTCGTCGGTGGATTCGTCGCCGCGTGGCACAGACAATAAGGGCATTGCGTGGGCCGGGCTCCCAGAGGAACATCTTCGGGAACCCGGCTTAACATCGCAGCTAGTTCACGGGTGGGCGGCCACGGCCTCGGCCAACTCCTGAGCCATCATGTCCATGTTGATGGACACCCCGGCCATCGCGCCGTCGAAGGCTGAGGCTACAACGTTGGCCCTCATGTCCGCTACATTCCCGGCCGCCCACACGCCCGGGATATTCGTCAGTCCGGTCTCATCCTTTTCGATCAGCTCGCCAAATTCACTGGACACCGGAACCAGCCCCAGCGTTTCAAGGAACGCACCGCGCGCCACCACCCGCGACTGCGCGGTCAATGCCTGGACGGGATGGCTGGAGCCGTCGGCCATCTCCACGCTGCTCACGGCACCGTCCGCGCTGTGAATCCTGGCCACGGATCCCTCGACGAGCTTGATCCCGCGGGCCGCCAATTGGTGACGCTCGACGTCGGACGGCTGCGGAGCGCTGTTAAGGAACAGTGTGATGTTGGGTGACCACTGGCGGAAGAGTAATGCTTGATGGACCGCCATGGTGCTACTGCCGATGACGCCTATGGCCTCATCGCGAATTTCCCAGCCGTGGCAATACGGGCAGTGCACCAGGTCCTTGCCCCACCGCTCTGCCAATCCGGGAATTTCCGGAAGCACATCTACTACACCCGTGGTGATCAAGAGCCGCTTGGCTGTCAGTACGTCGCCGCTGGCCAGCGTGATCCGGAGACTGTCATTTACCTTGACCGCATCGGTGACCATTCCCTCCACAACGCGTACGTCATAGGGCGCAAGATCAGCGCGGCCAAGGCGGGTCAGCTCGAGGGGAGCGACGCCGTCGCGCGTGAGAAAACCGTGAGCCGCAGGCGACGGCGCATTGCGAGGCTCGCCGGCGTCGATCACTGTCACGGACCGGCGTGAGCGGCCCAGCTGAAGTGCCGCACTGAGACCGGCCGCCCCGCCGCCAATGATGATTACGTCTTGCATGATGTCCGCCTTCTGCTGAAATGTGTTGGTTATTCAAGCGTGCGCCGCGGCCTGCGAGGCTGGCAATCTTTGTTGCTGGAATGGCAAACTGGGGCTATGGAAAATGAGACCGAAGCGGTTCTGTCCGGTGTGGGCCCGAGGCTGAAAACGCTGCGACTTCAGAGGGGCAAAACTCTGGCAGAGCTGGCGGAGAGCACAGGTATTTCCGTCAGTACACTCTCGCGTCTGGAATCCGGACAGCGGCGGCCGAACCTTGAATTGCTGCTGCCGCTGGCCCGGGCGCACGCAGTTCCGCTGGACGAGCTGGTCGGCGCCCCGGCAACAGGAGACCCGCGGGTCCATCTGCGCCCCTTCAAACGAAATGGGCAGACCTACCTCCCGCTGAGTAGTGGCACCGGCGGGTTGCAAGCCTTCAAGCTGCTCCTTCCGGGTGGCCTTTCCTTGCCCCGACCCGATCCGCAGGTCCATGAGGGGTACGAATGGATGTACGTCTTGCGCGGACGGCTGCGCGTTGTGTTGGGGGAGCGGGACTTCGAGCTCAAGCAGGGCGAGGCCGCCGAGTTCGACACCCGCACACCCCACTGGTTTGGCCGGGCCACCCCCGATAGCGTGGAGTTCCTGGTTCTCTTTGGGCCGCAGGGTGAACGCATGCACGTACGCGCGGCACCGGCGAAGTAGCGGCGCGTCATATTTTTGGGCTGATACATTGGGCCAAGATGACAAGGGGTGGCACGGTGGCAACAATAGTTTTAGTTCACGGCCTGTGGTCAGACGGCTCGGCTTGGGCTCAGGTCATCACCGAGCTGCGTGCCATGGG
>JBKKBD010000046.1:0-4891 GCA_046714315.1 Specibacter sp. | reverse complement strand
ACTTCTGAGATGGTGAAATCGCGGTCAATACTGATCCGTGCACGGGACATGATGCTGTTCTCCTGTTGTGTTTTCGTTGTTGACGTGAAGGAAAAATTAGGTTCCGGCCAGGCCGGTGGTGGAAATGCCCTTGATGATTTGGCGTTGGAAGAAGAGGAACACCACAATCAATGGCAACGCCGCCAACAGGGCCGAGGCCATGTTCTGGGCGTATTGGATGCCATAGGCGCTCTTGATGGTTTGTAGGCCAACCGGAAGGGTCAGCATGGAACTTTCATTGGTGACGATGAAGGGCCAGAGGAAGTTGTTCCAGGCGCCGATGAAAACGAAGATGGCAACCGCGGCAAGAATGGGACGTGAGAGCGGAAGTACCACCTGCCAGAAGATCCGGATCCGTCCGGCGCCATCCACGAGCGCCGCATCTTCAAGTTCGCGCGGGATCTGGTCAAAGAACTTCTTGAGCACAAACACCATGGCCGGGGCAATGACTTGCGGCAGGATGATGCCCCAATACGTGTCAATCATGTGAAATGAGACCATCTGGTAGAACAACGGAATGATCAGCACCGGCGGCGGCACAATGAGTGATGCCACGATGATGGTCATCATGACCTTCCGGCCCTTGAAGTCAATCCTGGACAGCGCATAGGCGGCCAGCGTAGAGATGGCCAAGGTGATGATGGTGATGGCTGCCGCGGTGAAAAGCGAGTTCACCGTCCACTGGGGAATGTTTCCCTGTTGCAGAACCTTGGCGAACGCATCGAAGGTGAACCCGGATTTGGGCACCAGGGTGATGGGCGATGCCGCCGCCTCGGTCTCGCTCTTGAGCGCCGTGATGGTGGCCCATGCGAAGGGAACCAGCCAGGTGACGGCCAGGACCGCCACGATGACGGTGGCGAGAATTCGGCTTGGCTTGATGCGCTTCCTACGTCGTTTGATGATCGTTGGACGCGCACCAGCGGCGCTTTCATGGGTGGGTGTGAGTGTCGAGGCAGTCATGGCTTATGCGCTCCTCTTACGAGTGACAAAGAACTGTGAAATCGAGACGATGACAATGATGGCGAAGAAGATGTAGGAGATGGCTGCCGAATATCCCAAGCGATACCCCGTGAAGCCGGACTCGAAGATGTACTGCACAACGGTTCGGGTAGATCCCGCCGGACCTCCGGCCGTCATCTGATACACCTGATCGAAAATCTTCAACGAGGCCAGCACCTGCAGGATGACGATCATGAGCGTTGTGGCCTTGATCTGCGGCAACGTGATGGAGAAGAACTGCCGCCATCCGCCGGCGCCGTCCAGCTGGGCCGCCTCAAAGTGAGCCTGGGGAATGTTTCCCATGGCGGCCAGGTACAGGAGGAAGTTGAAACCAACCGTCCACCAAAGGGTGGCAATGACTATCGACCACATGGCTACATCCGGATTGTTTAGCCAGTCAATCGGGGCAATGCCGATTTTCGCTAGGAGCTCATTGATGAGGCCCAGCTGTGGGTTGTACATCCACACGAAGAACAATGAAACAACTGTGGACGCCAGCAGGTACGGCGCAAAGAAGGACAGCCGCCACAACCACTGCGCCGGCAGCCCCATGTTGACCAAGGCCGCCATCGCCAGGGCTACAAGGACAAGTGGCACAGTGCTGATGAGGGTGAAGTAGAACGTGTTGCCCATGGAATGCCACATGTCGGCATCACCAAGAGCCTCGATGTAGTTGGCGAAACCAACGAATTCGCTATTGGCACCCGTGAGTGATTTTCCGGTGAAACTCATGTACAGCCCGTAAATCAAGGGCCAGACGAGGAAGACCCCAAAGAACACCAGAAATGGCGCCATGAAGGACCATCCATGTCTGCGGTCCCGCCGCAACTTGATGGCGTGATTATTCTCCTGTGCTCGTACCGCGGGTATATCTGACGTGCTCGAAACGGTGGACGTACTCATTGCTTTGGCTCCCTTGCCGCAAAAATGACTCTCCCAAAGATGACTTGCGATGCCTATGACGTGTTCTAGCCGGCTCTAGACCGGGTTGGGCTTGGACAACAAGGTGTCCAGCCGCTTGATGAAGGAGTCCCAGCCATCCTTGGCCTTGGTGCGGCCGAGGAAAACGTTCTGGACGTTCTCGGCGAAGAAGGACTGGAAGTCGGATCCGGAACCGGTGAACCAGGCCCGCGGATCGTAGTTGATGATGTCCGCCGCACCTGAATAGTGCGATTGCGGAAGCAGCTCCGCATACTCTGTTGACTGGACCACGGGCTGGTAGGCCGGAATGTGGCCAGCCTGGGCCCAACTGAATGATCCCTTCAAGATGTCCGCAACGAATGAGTAGACAAGTTCGCGCTTCCGAGAGTCCAGATTCAATTGATGCGGCAGCACAAAAGAGTGCGAGTCGGCGTAGGCCGCCGGTGTCCCAAACAAGGTGGGAATGGGCATGGCATCAAAGGGGACCTTGGCGGTCTGCATGGTGGGCAGCTCCCAGACCCCACTCATGAACATGCCCGAGTCCTGGGCGGCAAACTCTGCAATGGCCGTTCCGCCGTCACCGCTGGGCGTTGCGATGGTGTCGTCCAGAAGCGAATGGATGTATTCGAGTACATCAACCGCCACGTCCCGATCAACCACGGCTTTTTGGCCCTGGACAAGTTCCATGGGTGCCGCATGCTGCTTATACAGCGTGTAAAACAAGCGCCACATCTGTGCCCCGTCGCCCAAATAGCCATAGGAGAGGCCGTGCTTGCCAGTAACCTTGGCCATCTCTACGGCTATATCCTTGAAGCCCTCGGGGGTATACGTGGACTCCAGCTGGCCGTTTGCGCCGAGCAGTCCTGCCTTCCCCGCCACCTCGGTGTTGTACATGAGAATAAACGGGTGTGAATCAAGTGCGATGGAGAACAGCTTCCCATCCTGCAGACTGTTTTCCCAGATTCGCGGCGCAAAGTCCTGCTCAGAAACGCCCTTGCTGGCCAGTAGATCCAGATCCCAAGAGTCCAGAAGCCCGCCTGGGGCGTAGCCGGCAACGCGAGAGGCGTGCATGACAGCCACTTCCGGCGGCCTGCCCCCAGCCGACGCCATGGCCAGCTTCGTGTAGTACGGGGGTCCCCAGGCCAAGACGGTTGGATTGACATGAAATTCCTGCTGCGAGGAATTAGCCGCATCAATCATGGCCTGCATTTTGATGCCATCCCCGCCCGAGAGCAGGTGCCAGAACCTCAGTTGTTCCTTCTGTGCTGCATTGGCGGAACCCCCACAGGCGGATAGTAAACCGCCCACGCCGAGGGCCGAAAGGGCCAGTCCCCCACCGCGCAGCAATTGCCGGCGGGAGAAGTTATTGACTTGATTCATCGCTCACTCCTTTGGATGCGATTGCACTTCGAGATCTGGTCATTGCCTGCATCTTCCAACAATCTCGGAAGTGGAAACACACCAGTGTTTGTGATCTGCTCCACAGATTACATCGTTGTAATCCGTGACACAAGAGTATTTTGTTAGCGTGCACAATATTTCTTGTACGACGACGAGTGCGTCATGGGTGCCGGGGCTCGTGGGTAGCTAGGGTCGCCAAATTCCTGCCCGGGGTTGGTAACCTCAAGGCGAGCCGCGGCGAAAGCGTGCCTTCGAAAGCTAGCGGACTTCCGTGCTGGCGCGGGACACGAGCCGATACGGCAGGGTGACCTCCACTGGATCCCGCCGCCGGTCCTCCATTCGCCCTGTCAATAGCCGAAGAACCTCCTCGGCGAGGGCTCGCTTGTCGAAGGAAATGGTTGTCAGCGCTGGCACCGCGAACCTGCCGTGGTCAATGTCGTCAAACCCGGCCACGAGGACGTCCTCGGGCACCCGGTGTCCGGCGTCGGCAAGGACGCTGAGCGCCCCAATGGCCAACGAGTCGGTGAAGCAGAATATTGCCTGGGGCAGCGGATGCGTCAGGAGGTAGCTTCGCAACGCTTGGGCACTGCCCCCGGGCGTCCATTCATCGCACGGGATTTCAAGCCGTGTGTCATGGGCAATACCAAGTTCGGCCAGGGCTTGTCGATAGCCGCGAGTACGGACACTGGCGGTGTCCGTGCGCTTCTTGTCCGTGCCGCCCAAGATGGCAATGCGGGTCCGGCCTCCCGCGGCCAGCGCTAAGGACATTTCACGAGCAGCATTGAAATTGTCAACACCTACGTGATCCACGCGCTGCTGTTCAACCTCGCCGATCATGACCATGGGCGGAAGGTTCCCACCCACCCGGATGGCACTTTCATCGAGGGCAATGGGATTGAGGATCAACCCGTCAATGAGGTTGGCCCGGGCCTTGGAGACAAGATCAAACTCACGCTGCGGATCATGCCCGGTTTCCTCCAGCTGGACACTCCACCCTTGCTCATGCGCCACTTCCACAATGTGGTGGGCCACCTCAGCAGAGTACGGCGTCCCCAAATCCGGAAGCGCCAGGGCTATGACGCCTGAGCGTCCATTGCGCAAGCCCCTTGCAGAGAGATTCGGGATGTAGTCCAACTCGGCAATGGCCGCCTCGACCTTGACCCGCGTTCTTTCACTGACCGGCACAAGACCGTTAACAACGTTCGAGACAGTTTTGGGTGACACGCCCGCACGAGCGGCAACATCTTTGACAGTGGCCCGCATCGTTCCCCTTTATTTCGCTAATGTCCCGGCGCGCAGCCGATGACACCATCACATTACCCGGCGCCCACTGCGATTTCTCAAAACCAGAAACCACGGCGATCGACGGTGCCTACCTGAGCCGCGGTGGAGCCGTTGAGTCCCGGACAACCAACTCGGTAGCCAATTCCATATGCGCCGAATCCAGCGCCTCACCCTTGACCAAGCGAAGCACGGCCCGTAAGGCCGCCCGGCCCATTTCCTGAAGAGGCTGAGCAACGGAGGTGAGCCG
>JBKKBD010000045.1:0-8827 GCA_046714315.1 Specibacter sp. | reverse complement strand
ACTTTGATAGCTATTGGGATGAAACCATCGCCGAGGCACGCGTTTTTCCCTTGGACGCCAGATTCACTCCGGCGGAAAACCTGCTCACTGTCATCGACAGCTTTGACGTTACCTTTGCAGGGTTCGACGGCGCCCCGATCAAGGGCTGGTTGCACCTCCCCGCGAACCGAGCAGCGGGTGAACGGCTCCCGGTCGTGGTGCAATACATCGGCTATTCGGGCGGGCGCGGCCTGATCCAGCAGGACACCGGGTGGGCGCAGGCCGGCTACGCGCATTTCATCATGGATACCCGAGGCCAAGGCTACGGAGGGCTGCTGGGGGAGACCGCCGATCCACACCCCTCCGCCGGTGATGTGGCCTACCCAGGCTTCATGACCCGCGGCGTCGGCACCCGCGACAGCTACTACTACCGCCGCGTCTACGTTGACGCCTTCCGCGCCATCGAGGCCGTCCAAAGTCACCCCGAAGTGGACGCCGCAAAGGTCATCATCACCGGCATCAGCCAGGGTGGTGGCCTGGCCATTGCCGCCGCAGGCCTCGCCGCTGGAAGGCTCGACGGCGTCATTGCCCTCATGCCCGACGTCCCGTTCCTGCAGGATTTCCCCCGCTCTATCGACGTTGCCGCCCGTGGGCCATACCCGGAAATCGCGTCCTTCCTGAATCGCCACCGCACCTCTCATAATGGTGTCCTGGACGTGCTCAATTATTACGACGGCGTCCACTTCGCCGCCCGCTGCGTTGTCCCGGCGTTGTACTCGTGTGCCGGCATGGATGATGTCTGCCCGCCCTCCACCGTCTACGCCTCCTTCAACAATTACGGCGCCGCGGCGGCCCAGCAGCCCGCCAAGGAGATGGAGTACTACCGCTTCAATAACCACGAGGGCGGACAGGAACACCATCGTCTTCGACAGCTCCATTACGTGGCCGATTTGCTGGCCGGATAATTTCCGGCGTATGGTGTGGGCATGACAAACCGTTGGTATGCGTATTTTTCGTTGGCTCTGGAGGGGCCCGCGTCTAACTGACACGCATCCAACCTTCCTTCAGAGCCAACAGGACAGAGAATCTTATTCTCTGTCCTTCGCCATTTCCGGCGGGCTCCGATGCGGGCTCGCTTCCAGCCCCCGTAAAAAAGGAACCATCCCCATGAGCGTCACCGCAGCCACGCAGCCCACCACGGATACAGCAGCAGCCACCCACACCACGGCCAACCTGCGCGTCAGCCGGTTCACCGAATTGCCGTCCCCTGCCGAGCTTTCGGCAAAGCTGCCGCTAGACGCTAAGACAAGTAACGTCGTCGAACGCGGCCGGGACCAGATTCGGGCCGTCATGGATGGCCTCGATGACAGACTTTTGGTGGTGGTGGGCCCCTGCTCCATCCATGACCCCAAGGCCGGTCTGGAATACGCCCGCCGCCTGGCCGAAACGGCCAAGGAGCATGAGGAAGACCTGCTGATCGTCATGCGTGCGTACTTCGAAAAGCCCCGCACCACTGTCGGATGGAAGGGCCTGATCAACGATCCGGATCTGGATGGAAGCCACGATGTTGCCAAGGGTTTGGAAATGGCGCGCGAATTCCTGCTGGAGGTTGCCCGTCTGGGGATGCCCACAGGCACCGAATTCCTTGAACCGATCAGCCCGCAATACACGGCCGATCTGATCTCCTGGGGAGCCATCGGCGCCCGGACGACCGAAAGTCAGATCCACCGTCAGCTGACGTCCGGACTGTCCATGCCGGTTGGGTTCAAAAACGGCACCGATGGCGATCTTCAGGTATCGCTGGATGCCTGCAATGCAGCCAGTGCCGAGCAGTCATTCCTCGGGATCGACGGCGACGGCCGCGCCTCACTGGTCACCACCTCGGGTAATCAGGATACTCACGTCATCCTTCGCGGCGGGCGCAAAGGACCCAACTACAAGGCCGGCGACGTCGCGGAAGCATCGGCCAAAGCTGCTGCGGCCGGCGTCAACCCGCGCCTGATCGTCGACGCCAGCCACGCAAATTCGGGCAAGAGCCACCACCGCCAGGCAGAGGTGGCCCTGGAACTTGGTGCCCAGCTGGAATCTGGCGATGACTCTGCGCACACCATTGCCGGAGTCATGTTGGAGAGCTTCCTTGTGGGTGGCGCGCAGAGCCTTGACGTGGCGAAAGTTGCCGCCGGTGCGGCCGAACTGAACTACGGGCAGAGTGTCACGGATGCCTGCATGGACTGGGATGTCACAGCAGAGGTGCTGGCGAACCTTGCCCGTAGTTCACGGGCCCGTCGTACCGCCTGAGGCGTCTGCCAGCGACCCGCGCAAGCCGAATGAAAGGTATTTCACGCAACAACTTTCACATAGGCCCCTTCTGCCCCTAGAGTTAGCGCTAGGAGCATAAGGTGCTGGGCGCCAATAGGCAGCTCCAACTTGATTGAAATTGGATACCGAGGACGGCAATGACTCAGGAGCAGAACTTCTCCAATGTGAACTTCTTGACTGTTCAGGAAGTCGCCGAGCTCATGCGTGTGTCAAAAATGACTGTGTACCGCATGGTGCACGCCGGTGAGCTCCCTGCAGTGCGATTCGGAAGGTCGTATCGCGTGCCTGCAAACGCCGTGGAAAGCTACCTTCGTTCCGCCGTGGTCGATGGCACAGAGACGCAGGGACCTTCCAGTTCGGCGCATGCAGGGTAAAGGCGGTACCCTAGGAAAGATCCATTTTCGGCTTTGACCGATTCCTGAGATCGGTCGACCTAATCGTTTACGGCCTCATTCGAGGTTGTTCTATGCAGTTTGTGAGGAACTTTCATGGGTTCAGTAGTTAAGAAGCGCCGCAAGCGGATGTCCAAGAAGAAGCACCGTAAGCAGCTTCGCAAGACGCGTCACCAGCGTCGTAACAAGAAGTAAATCTTCTTTTTTGCGAAGGCACCCGTTCACCCTTGTGGTGTGCGGGTGTTTTTTTATGCCCGAATGACGGTCGTCAGGACAGTGGGGCGGCTGAAGGAGAAGCTACAGGCACTCAACGTTTGCGCACCATGGTGATGCCCTTCCAGAGTCCGTACACAATGCCGACCCCAGTGGCAGCCCGCAGGCCAAGGGTGGCTGCGCGGCGACCGGATCGGTAGTCGTAAATGGGCCAGTTGTTGTCTTTGGCGTGCTGGCGCAGTTTCGCATCAGGGTTGATGGCCACGGGGTTTCCAACGGCGGTCAGTAACGGGATGTCATTGTATGAATCGCTATACGCCCAGCAACGGGCCAGATCCAGGTGCTCTCGTGCAGCAAGATCGAGAACGGCCCGCCCCTTGGCCGGACCGTGCAGGATCTCGCCCACGAGGCGCCCTGTGTAGATGCCGTCCTCAACTTCTGCCACGGTGCCCAAGGCTCCTGTGAGGTTCAGGCGTTCGGCAATGACAGCGGCAACCTCCACGGGGGTGGCCGTCACGAGCCAGACCTGGCGGTTGGATTTAAGGTGTTCCTGGGTCAGAGCCTTGGTGCCGGGCCAGATCTTCGAGACGATCATCTCGTCATACACTTCTTCGCCCAATTGGCGAACAAAATCGGCACTAATGCCCGCGGCGAGTTTCTGGGCGGAATCTTGAACGGAATGAACGTCCTTCATGTTCTCGCCACGCGTGATGAACTTCAGCTGCTTCCAGGCAAAGCCAGCCACATCACCGAGTGTGAAAGCCCGTTTTTGATACATTTTTCGAGCCACATGGAACAGGCTGGCGCCCTTCATCAACGTGTTGTCCACATCGAAGAAGGCGGCCTCACCCTGGTGCAACGCAGCGGTCGAGGCGGCCTCGGCACTGTTGGTAGTCACGTCGGGCATGGAACGAGTCTAGTCTTTGCCGCCCTTCCATGCCCGCTCCGCCACTTGCCGTAGGGGTGAACTGTGGTGAAACTTTCATTTGCTTTGGGGTAGCAGAGATGTTCGGAGGTGTGCTAGTTGGGCGGCACATTGAGTACCGTTGAAGCCATGGACATAGCTGAGAACACCCAAAACGAGCCGAAGGTCCCCCTGCTGGAACTGGTCACGAAGGATGGCTGCCACCTGTGCGAAGCAGCCGTAGGAGTTGTCGATGAGGTGGCAGCTGAGCTGGGGCTTCCCTGGCAAGAAGTTCGCATCGACGATGATGCCGAGCTGACAGCGCGCTACGGCGAAGAGGTTCCCGTGGTGTTGGTGGATGGCATTCAGCGCGATTTTTGGCAGATTGATCCCGTAAGGCTGCGCGGCATCCTCGCCCGGGCCATGGGCCGGGAATAGCCCGCCGCCACGCGAAACGTACTCACGGCGACCCGTGTTTTGGGCTGTGAGGAGCTAGGTCCTAAAGTGGTTGAAGGTGGGCATGGGCGGGTACGCTGCGTGCTCAGCAATCAGGCGTAGCCATGATGCGAGAATGTGGAGTGGTGTTGTGAGCCCAGTGCAGACCCCGGATGAGTCGATGGCCGAGCCGGCCCGGCAACTTCCGCCTGCCACCGTCTCGCGCCTGACACTTTACCTACGCACCTTGAACGCGTTGGTGGCCGAAGGGGCCGAGAGTGTCTCTTCTGAAGCGCTGGCGGAATCGGCCGGCGTTGGTTCGGCCAATGTCCGCAAGGATCTCTCATACTTAGGCTCGTATGGAACCCGTGGCGTGGGCTACGACGTCGCCAATCTGAGTCGTAAAATTGCACAGGCGCTGGGCTTGACCCACGAATGGCGTGTGGCCATCATCGGTGCCGGTAACTTGGGTCGCGCGCTGGCCCGCTATGCCGGATTTGAATCGCGCGGCTTTGATGTGGTGGCGCTGCTCGATGCTGACCAGCTCATTATTGGCACCGAGATTGGCTGGTTGCGGGTTGGTGATGTGGCCCAGCTTGAAACCGTGCTTGCCTCAACGAGGGCCAACATGGTTGTCTTGGCGCTCCCGGCAGCCGTGGCCCAGTCAGTGTGTGATCGCGTTGTTGCGGCCGGGGTGCACAGCATCCTGAGCTTTGCCCCGGTGGCCCTTGCCGTCCCCGAGCACGTCAACCTGCGCAAGGTGGACATGGCCACCGAACTGCAAATCTTGGCCTACCACGCGCAGAGCCTGCAGGCCCCGGAGTTAAAGCAGGCGCCGGAGTTAAGGCAGGACCACTCTGGCGCCTAGCCCGTGGCTGTGCCGGGGTGGCCGCTGAAGTACGACGGCGGGAGGTCACCTTTGCTGCAAAGGTGACCTCCCGCCGTGGAGTCAGAGCCTGGGTGAGAGCGGCTAGCTCTTGTTTACGCTTGCTTGTTCACAACCTCTTGTTCGCGACACGGCTCGCCTTTTGTGCCGCGAAGAATTCCTTGGCCGGAGAGCCGAAAAGCAAAAACACTCCGATGATGCCCAGGGCAACCTGAACGATCGTCAGCGGGTTTGGCTGGCTCAGAAAGACCAGCGAGATAATGGCGAGGACAAGTGCCGTTGTTCTGGCCCAGTTGGCGCCTCTGCGGATTTTCCGTGCAAGCCAAAAATAGGTCACCGTCATGGCAATGCTGAAGACGAATGCCAAGAACAGGGCCACATTGACAAGTGTCGGATCCGCGTACACCGCAGCCAGCTCGGGGGTGCTTCCCAAAGCTGTTTGCAGGGCATCAATGACGGAGGACTTGACCGACGGCACAAGCATCACGGCCAGCAATGCCAGAACCGAAATTGCTTGCATGCCACCGGCGGCCATGATCATCCTTGTCGCCATGAGGACACGGCTTGGCGGTGCCAGACGTGTGCCGACTCCGTTGGGCAGGCCCAGTTGTGACGGCCCGCCGGCCTGCGGTCCACCGAAGCCGGGGTAAGCCTGCGCGGGAGGCAACGCCTGCGCAGGTGTATTGGCCTTCTGGGCGTCTTTTACATCCTGGGGCGGCTCCCACCCGGCGGGCGCGTACTGGCCGTACCTGGGCACGCCTGGGGCGATCTCGCCGAAGCTGCCTGGGCGGGTTGTGGGTTGCTCTTGGGGTTCTTCACCGGAGGTGGTCATGAGAGCTGCTCTTTCAGTGTTGCCGTGGCGCCAATGCTGGCCGAACATGAAGAAAGGCCGCGGCGGGTTGCTAACAACCCTACGCGACCTCTCTTGTGGCGCCTACCTAGTGAAATTGCCGACGAAAACTAAAATCAAGAAGTTCTGGAACGTGAATTGAGCCAGGCCGTTGAATCCGGAAGCCACATGAATACCGCTGCCACGACACCTAGCAGGCCAACGCCGCCACCGCCGAGGAACAACAGCAAGAAGCTCACAACCACGGTGGCTGAAAGCGCCCATCTGGCCCATTGCATGCCTTCCTTGAGCTTCATGGCGAAGATGACCACAGCCACCATCAAGGCCAGTGATATCAAAGTCGCAACCAGTCCTCTGGCGTTGCCTATGCCAGAGCCAAGGAGAACTAGCGAGCCGAGGAATGAAAGCACGCCAAAGACGAGTCCCAAGCCGGCCGTAACGAGCCACAGGATGTAGGAGACCTTCATCATCTGCGGCAGACCGTCCATCTTGAACAGCCCGGAGAGCCCGCCAACCGGCATCACATCATTCATGGACTTTGGCATGTCCTTGGGCATTTCAAACTTAAAGTCGCCAGCCTGCTGGGATGGGGGTGGCTGCTGGTAACCGGGCTGCTGGTATGGCGGAGGCGCCTGATACCCCGGTGGCGTTGCGCCGCCGGGCTGGTTGGGGGGAGTTGGCGAAGAACCATAGCCGGGAGGCGGTGGTTGCGAGCCGGGCTGCTCGGGACCTGTTTGCTCATTCGGTGTGCTCATAGTCAAAACCCTAGCCGCGCGATGAACACTTGCATAGGCCTCGCTGGTGATGACAAAAAGTGCCGGTCCGCCATGATGGCGGGCCGGCACTTTCATCCTCAGTGAAGAGGATTTTTTAGCGGTAGGGAGAACCCCTATGCTGCCTTGACGAATGCAACGTCCAAGGTGATGGTGACCTTGTCGGAGACCAATACGCCGCCAGCTTCCAGGGCTGCGTTCCAGGTCAGGCCGAATTCCTTGCGGCTGATGACGGTCTTGCCTTCGAAGCCTGCGCGGGTCAGGCCGAACGGGTCAACTGCAACGCCGTTGAATTCGCCCTTGAAGGTGACGGTCTTGGAGATGCCACGGATGGTCAGCTCGCCGGTCAGCTCGAAGTCCTCGGCGTCACCTGACACTGCGGAGGATGCGAAGGAGAGGGTGGGGAAGGTTTCGACGTCGAAGAAGTCGGCGCCCTTGACGTGGCCGTCGCGGCCGGCATCGCCTGAGCTGAAGCTGGCTGCCTGGATGGTGGCGGTCACGGAGGAATCAACGAGGGTTTCGCCGAGGGTCAGTGCACCTTCAATTTCGGTGAACTGGCCACGGACCTTGGAGATGCCAGCGTGGCGGACTACGAAGCCAACGGTGCTGTGTGAGGCGTCGAGGTTCCAGATGCCCTGAGCAAGGCCGGTTGATTCAATGGTGGTTACTGACATGTGAAGCTCCTTGAAATAAGTTGGTGACACAGTGGCAGGATCGCCACTGTGGTGACCCTTCACGTAGCATAAGCATGCGTTTGCATCTAATATTCCCGAGATTCCAAAAAAACTTTCCAGAGCCTGATTAACCCCTTGCGAACTAACTTTGAGAAACTGGGAAACATGTCTGAAGTAACTGTGCATCTTCTGCGCCACGGCGAGGTTTTCAACCCCGATGGCGTGCTCTACGGCCGGCTCCCCGAGTTCCACCTTTCCGAGCGTGGCCGCGCCATGGCGGTGATGGTTGCCGAGCACTTTGTCGCGCTGAAGAACGACGGCGCTGCTCCCGTTTACCTCGTGGCCTCGCCCCTGACTCGTGCACAGGAAACAGCGCAGCCCACGGCTGAGGCGCTCGGTCTGGACATCGTGACCGATCCGCGCATCATCGAAGCGGAGAATCACTTTGAAGGCATGAAGCTCAGTAAGGCTGAGCTACTTAAACCCAAACACTGGCCGTACTTCGTGAACCCGTTGCGACCTTCCTGGGGTGAAGCGTACGCAGCTCAGGCGCAACGCATGCTGGAAGCGGCACGGGATGCCCGCCGTCGTGCCTTCGAAATTGGTGGCGACGGCGCACAAGCCATCATGGTCAGCCACCAGCTGCCCATCTGGTCCACGCGATGCAGCGCCGAGGGAAAGCATCTCTGGCATGACCCGCGCAACCGCGAGTGCACCCTGGCGTCACTGACGTCCCTGACGTTTGACGGCGATGACATTGTGGACGTTGTCTACAGCGAACCGGCTGCCGTTTTGCTACCCGGCGCAGCAACCACCCCCGGCGCCTAAATTTCGCGCAGCACACAGCTGACAATCAGCTATTCGACGTATCGTAGAACAAAATGCCAAGTCTGCGTTTGCGCGGTGGCTTCCCCTGAAACGAAAGATTTGCGTCGTGACTTCCTCGATGAGCCGTAGATCGCTCCTTGCCGCCGGCGGTGCCGCGCTGACGGTGGCTTTGGCCGCATGCACCAGCGAGGACCCGCTGGCCCAGCAGGCCAATGCCGGCGACAACAAGAATTACATTGCCGGGGACGGCTCTGTTACCGAATATGGGGCCAATGATCGGAAGGACCCGGTCGCATTCACGGCGGCACTCTTCGATGGCACCAAGGTGGACGCCGCGGACTTCCCCGGCCAGGTCACCATCATGAACTTTTGGTACGCGGCTTGCGCCCCGTGCCGTTTGGAAGCGCCGGACATGCAGGCATTGAACACCGAGTTCAGCCCCAAGGGTGTGCAGTTCCTTGGCGTCAACGTGCGCGATGAAAAGGCAGCAGCGGATGCCTTTGAACGCAATTTCGGGGTGACGTATCCGTCCATCGTGGACAAGGACGGCGGAGTTTTGCTGGCGCTGACCAAG
>JBKKBD010000044.1:0-3693 GCA_046714315.1 Specibacter sp. | reverse complement strand
CGGCGCAGGAGCTTGCCTGTGGGCGTCTGGAAATCGACTTCGTGCCCGCGCAGGAAGGTGCGGCGGACAACGCCGGAAAGTGCGCGGCCGTCGTAGGGGGTGATCGGGTTCTTGTGCTTGAGCTTGGTGACGTCAACAACGAAGGCGTCGTCGGCGGCAAAGACGGCGAAGTCGGCGTCGTAGCCGGGCGCCAGCTTGCCCTTCTTGTGCAGGCCCACGAGCTCAGCTGGTGCGGTGGACATCCACTGGATGACCTGTTCCAGGGCGATACCGCGGTGGCGTGCCTCGGACCAGATCAGTGACAGACCGAGCTGCAGCGAGGAAACCCCGCCCCAGGCGACGGCGAAGTCGCCGTTTTCCAGGTCTTTCAAGTCCAGGGTGCTGGGGGAGTGGTCGGTGACGATGCAATCGATCGTGCCGTCCTGAAGTCCTTCCCACAACTTCTCGCGGTTGGAGGCTTCGCGGATTGGCGGGCAGCACTTGTAGGCGGTGCCGCCGTCGGGGATTTCCTCTGCCATGAGCGTCAGGTAGTGCGGGCACGTTTCCACTGTCAGGCGGACACCGTCGCGGCGGGCGCTGGCAATCATGGGCAGCGCGTCGGAGGAGCTCAGGTGCAGGATGTGGGCGCGGGCGCCGGTCCAGCGGGCCCGTTCAATGACCTCGGCGATGGCCAGGTTCTCGGCACCCCGGGGGCGTGAGGCCAGGAACTTGTCGTAGTGGTCGCCGGCCGCTGTGGGGGCCCGGTCGATGGCGCGCGAATCCTCGGCGTGGACAATCATGATCGAGTCGAAGGACTTCAGCTCTGCCATGTCGATTTCCATCTCGTCCGCGTCAAGCGGCGGGAATTCATCCACGCCTGAGTGGAGTAGGAAGCACTTGAAGCCGAAGACGCCGTCGTCGTGCAGGGGACGCAGGTCCGCCTTGTTGCCGGGGATGGCACCGCCCCAGAATCCGACGTCGACGAAGGCCTGGTCAAGCGCCACACTGCGCTTCAACTCAAGTGCCTCAACATTGGTGGTGGCCGGGATACTGTTCAAAGGCATGTCGATGACGGTGGTGACACCGCCAGCTGCGGCTGCACGGGTGGCGGAGGCAAAGCCCTCCCAGTCCGTGCGGCCGGGCTCGTTGATGTGCACGTGGCTGTCAACGAGACCCGGGATGAGCGTCTCGTCGTCGGCGAGTTCGATGACTTCGTGACCCTGGAGGTTGTTGCCAAGCGGTTCAAGGGCAATGACGACGCCGTCACGGACACCCACTTCGCGCGGCACAATGCCGGCGGTAGTGAGCACGCGCTGGCCGCGGAAGACGAGGTCAAAAATGCCGCCGTGAGGGGCGTTTTCTTCGGTGCTAGACATGGGAAATCTCCTTTTCTTGGCCGGTGCGGGCCAGGTCCGAGCCAATGGTGGCTCCGATCTGGACGAGCAGGGTGCCGGCGTTCTTCATGCAAAGGCTGGTGTCGGGTTCAATATCTGTCAGGGCGTGCGTGCTGGCAAAGCCGGCACCGCCCAGTGTTTCGGTGTCCAGCGTGGTGCGGCCGCAGACGGCAACCACTGGAACCCCTGCGGCACGGGCAGCAGCACCCACGCCCATGGGGGCCTTGCCGAAGAGGCTCTGCTCGTCGAGGCTACCTTCGCCGGTGATGACCAGGCTGGCGCCGGGGAGCCGTTCGGTCAGGCCGGTCAGGCCCAGCACAACGTCAATGCCTGAGCGCCGCTTAGCGCTCAGCACGGCCAGTGCCGCATAGCCGGTGCCGCCGGCAGCGCCGGCGCCGGGGGCATCAATGGCGTCCACTGCGGCGGTTCCAAGGGCGTTGGCCATGATCCTAAAATACCGCTCAAGGGCGTTTTCCAAGTGTGCGACGTGTTCCGGGGTTGCACCCTTTTGTGGTCCAAAGATGGCGGCCGCGCCTTCGGGACCCAGAAGAGGGTTGTCCACGTCGCTGGCTAGGGTGAAGGTGACCCCGCCCAGCCGCTTGTCCAGACCCGTGACATCGATGTTCGTCACCTTGGAGAGGGCACCGCCGCCGGGCGGCAAGTGCTTTCCGGCTGCGTCTTTGAACGTGACGCCCAGAGCTGCGAGCATTCCTGCCCCGCCGTCGGTGGAGGCGCTGCCGCCCACGCCCAGCACAATGTCCGTGCAACCGTGGTCCATGGCGGCGCTGACCAGCTGGCCCGTGCCGTACGTGGAAGCGGCGAGAGGCGCCAGCTGGCCGTCCGGCAGGACGGCCAGCCCGGAAGCCGACGCCATCTCAATGACGGCGACCTCCCCGCGGACGGCGAATTCGGCCAGCACAGCCTCGCCGGTGGGTCCCTGCACCGTCGCATCAACCCGGGTGAATCCTGCGGCGACGACGGCGTCAATGGTGCCCTCGCCGCCGTCGGCCACTGGCATCAGCTCAATGTCCAACTCCGGGTAGGCGGAGCGCAGGCCCTCCGCCAGGTGCTGGGCTACCTCTGGGGCGGAGAGTGACCCTTTGAACTTGTCCGGTGCGAGGATGACCCGCATTCTGCTAGTCCTGGCCCTGCAGCGCCAGGATGGCGGTGGGTGCGTCGGTTGCGTACTCGGCAATGTCCTCGATCTCGGTGACGTTGTCCAGCTCGGTGCCCATGGAGATGTTGGTGACCTTCTCCAAGATGGCCTCAACAACAACCGGAACGCGGAACTCTTCCATGAGCTTCTTGGCTTCGGCGAAGGCAGCGGCCATGTCCTCGGGGCGCTCAACGCGGATGGCCTTGCAGCCCAGCCCCTCGGCAACCTTGATGTGGTCAACGCCGTACCCGTTGGTCTCCGGGGAGTTAATGTTCTCGAAGGCCAGGGAAACGTGGGCTTCCATCTTGAAGCCGCGCTGCGACTGGCGGATCAGGCCCAGGTAGGAGTTGTTCACAACAACGTGGATGTACGGCAGGTTGAACTGTGCGCCAACGGCCAATTCCTCGATCATGAACTGGAAGTCGTAGTCGCCGGAGAGGGCCACAACGGTCTCGCCGGGCTTGCCGCGGACAACGCCCAAGGCGGCGGGACCTGTCCAGCCCAGCGGGCCGGCCTGGCCTGCGTTGATCCAGCGGCGCGGGCCGAAGACGTGCAGCATCTGTGCGCCGGCGATCTGGGACAGGCCAATGGTGGAAACGTAGGTGGTGTCCTGGCCGAAGGCCGTGTTCATCTCCTCGTAGACGCGCTGGGGCTTCATCGGCACGTTGTCGAAGTGCGTCTTGCGCTGCAGGCTGCCCTTGCGGGTTGCGCAGTCGTCGGCCCACTGGCCGTAGTTCGGCACGGTGCCTGCGGCAACGCGCTCGCGGGCTGCTTCCAGCAGTGCATCCAAGGCTGCGCCGGCATCGGAGACGATGCCCAGATCCGGTGCGAACACGCGGCCGATCTGGGTGGGCTCGATGTCGATGTGGACGAACTTGCGGCCCTTGCGGTAGGTGTCCAGGCCGCCCGTGTGGCGGTTGGCCCAGCGGTTGCCGATGCCGATGACGGCGTCGGACTCCAGGAACGTGGCGTTGCCGTAGCGGTGTGAGGTCTGCAGGCCAACCATGCCAGCCATCAGGGGGTGGTCATCCGGGATGGAGCCCCAGCCCATCAGGGTGGGGATGACGGGGATGGAGAGCAGCTCGGCCAGTTCAACCAGGCGGTCGGAGGCCTCGGCGCTGATGACGCCGCCACCGGCAACGATCAACGGGTGCTTGCCGGCCA
>JBKKBD010000043.1:0-17411 GCA_046714315.1 Specibacter sp. | reverse complement strand
AGCACAGTCGCTGCGAAGTGGCCGGCATTGGGGGCGGCATGGCTCATGAACTGCCACCCCAGGTGGTTGCGGGCCCAGTACCGCTGGCGCAGCTGGGCATCGCCAACAAACTCCTGATAAGTCAAGGGTTGCCGGGGCACCGACGTTGGCCCGCGGTAATCCGGGATCCCGGAGTCAGTGCTCAGGCCGGCGCCTGTGAGCAGAACAAACTTTCGCCCACGCCACAGCTGCGCCACCTGTTCCAGCTGTTCCAGGTCCGCGGGAGTCAAAGGCGGCACATTGTCGGGAATGCCCGACGGCGGGCCGGCCGCCATCAGGGCTGTAAGGCCAATGCCGGGGCGGACGGGATCCATGATCAGAGCCTTTCCAGTGCTTCCCGGTACCGCTCAAGCGGCCGGGCTTGTCCGTTGGGCGTGCTGAATGCATCGGCAATCAGCCCATCAGCGGCAACAAGAAAAGTGCTGCGTCCGGCCATGCCACGCACTGGGTCAAAGACACCGTAGGCACTGGCCACCTCACCATGGGGCCAAAAGTCGGCCAGCAGGTCAAAGGTGTAGCCCTCAGCGGCGGCATAGGCGCGCAAGGTGTATTTAGTGTCCACGGAGACGGCCAGGAGCCGGACACCTGCCGCCGCAAAACTGGCGAGGTTGTCTTGCAGTTCGCCCAGTTCACCGGTACAAATGCCGGAGAAGGCAAAGGGATAAAACACCATGGCCACGGGGGCGCCACGCAACCCAGCGAGCGAAATCGGCTCACCAAATTGATTCGGCAAGGAAAAGTCAGGGGCAATGTCCCCCACTTGCAACACTGGGTGCGTGCCGCCGTCGTGCATTATTGGCGTTTGCGTGGAACCAGCCGGGTGGCAGCCCAGTCCGCGGAAACACCCTCGGTGGTGGTCACATGCAGACCTGCCGTGGGAGCCGCTTCAAGGATCTCCGCCGGCGGCACATAGCCGTCACGGCCGGACTTGGGCGTCAGAATCCACACAATCCCGCCCTCATCCAGGGACGTCAATGAATCCACCAGGGCATCTACCAAGTCCCCGTCATCCTTGCGCCACCAGAAAATGATGGCGTCAACTACGTCGTGGTCTTGGTCGTCAAACATTTACGCACCGCTGAGGTCCTCAATGTTGTGGCGAAGGTCAAAATCAACGTCGTCGTCATATCCGAGTTCTTGGATGAGATCCCAATCCTTGAACCCCAAAATGCCTGCCACCTTGGCTACAGTGCCGGCGTCGGCCTCGCTCACGTGATTCCTCCTGCGTTCAACGCTTGCGCGTTGGATTGTTGGTCAGTACCCCCAGTCTAGGGGCTGCGCCCATCTTGCCTCTACTTAGCGGCACTATGCAACAAACATGCCGCGGAGTTGCCCATAAAATTGTGATTTCCATTACCCGCACCCCCGGGCGGGGCCTAGAGTGAACGGTGACCCGGCCGTGGGATCGGGTCATGGGGTGGGCACAGCTACGCACAATCCGTACCGGCGGTCTAGAGTATTTGTACATGCCCACGGCTACAGCCATGGGCGCCCCACACTGCTTTTAAGAGAGGTTGGACGTGGCTGCAGGAGAAGAAAATTCCCACATCCTTAGCGGGTTGACAAACCAGCTGCCTGATCGCGATCCGGAAGAGACTGCCGAATGGTTGGAGTCTTTGGATACGTTGATTCAGGAACGCGGCACTGAGCGTGCCCAGTTCATTATGCGTAGTCTGTTGCAGCGGGCAGGCGCGCAGAGCGTTGGCGTGCCCATGGTCACGACCACCGATTATGTGAACACCATCCCGGCCGATCAGGAACCTGTGTTCCCGGGCAATGAGGAGATCGAGCGCAAGTACCGTGCCTGGCTGCGCTGGAACGCCGCAGTCATGGTCCACCGCGCCCAGTCCCCGGAGATTGGTGTGGGTGGCCATATTTCCACCTATGCCGGTGCCGCGACCTTGTACGAGGTCGGTTTCAACCACTTCTTCCGTGGCAAGAACCACCCCGGTGGCGGGGACCAGATCTTCTTCCAGGGCCACGCTTCCCCTGGCATGTACGCCCGCGCGTTCATGGAAGGGCGCCTGTCCGAGGAAGACATGGACGGGTTCCGTCAGGAACGCTCCAAGGAGGGCCATGCCCTGTCCTCGTACCCGCACCCGCGCCTGATGCCCGAGTTCTGGGAATTCCCGACCGTGTCGATGGGTATTGGCCCGATGAACGCGATCTACCAGGCCCAGTCCAACCGGTACCTGCATAACCGCGGCATCAAGGACACCTCCGACCAGCAGGTCTGGGCGTTCCTGGGCGATGGTGAAATGGACGAGCCCGAATCACGCGGCCTGCTCCAGCTCGCAGCGAACGACAAACTCGATAACCTGAACTTTGTTGTCAACTGCAACCTCCAGCGCCTCGATGGCCCGGTCCGTGGCAACGGCAAAATCGTCCAGGAACTCGAAGCGTTCTTCCGCGGTGCCGGCTGGAACGTCATCAAGGTCCTCTGGGGCCGTGAGTGGGATGACCTGCTCGCCCGGGACACCGATGGTTCCCTGGTCGATGTCATGAACACCACCCTGGATGGTGACTACCAGACCTACAAGGCTGAGTCCGGCGGGTTCGTGAAGGAGCACTTCTTCGGGCAGACCCCGCAGACCAAGGAACTCGCCGCACACCTCTCCGATGACGAGGTCTGGAATCTGAAGCGCGGCGGCCACGATTACCACAAGGTCTACGCCGCCTATAAGGCTGCCACCGAGTTCAAGGGCAAACCCACGGTCATCCTGGCCCACACGGTCAAGGGCTACGGTCTGGGTACCCACTTTGAGGCGCGTAACGCTACGCACCAGATGAAGAAGCTCACCCTTCAGGACTTGAAGGACTTCCGTACGCACCTGCGCCTACCCATCACCGATGAGACCCTGGAAGCGGACCCGTACCGCCCCCCGTACTACCACCCCGGGGCCGACGCCCCTGAAATCCAGTACATGATGGAGCGCCGCAACGCACTAGGCGGCTCCGTCCCTGAACGTCGTAGCAAGCACACCGAGCTGGAACTGCCCGGGGATAAAACCTACGAGGTCGCCAACCGCGGCTCGGGCAAGCAGCAGGCCGCCACGACCATGTCGTTCGTGCGCGTGCTCAAGGACTTGATGCGGGACCCGAAGATCGGCAACCGCATTGTCCCGATCATCCCTGATGAGGCCCGCACCTTCGGCATGGACGCGTTCTTCCCGACCGCGAAGATCTACAACCCCAACGGGCAGAACTACCTCTCCGTTGACCGCGACATCATCCTGGCCTACAAGGAATCCATTTCTGGGCAGATCGTGCACGCCGGCATCAACGAGGCCGGTTCCGTGGCAGCGTTCACGGCCGCTGGCACCGCCTACGCCACGCATGGCGAACCGTTGATCCCGATCTACGTCTTCTACTCCATGTTTGGTTTCCAGCGCACCGGTGATTCCTTCTGGGCCGCCGGTGACCAAATGACCCGTGGCTTCATCATCGGCGCCACCGCCGGACGCACAACCTTGACCGGTGAAGGCCTGCAACACGCTGACGGCCACTCCCCGATCTTGGCTGCCACGAACCCGGCAGTAGTCACCTACGACCCCGCCTACGGCTACGAAATCGGCGTCATCATCAAGTCCGGTCTTGAGCGCATGTACGGCAAGGATTCAGTTGATCCCAACGTCATGTACTACATCACCGTGTACAACGAGCCGATCAGCCAGCCCAAGGCACCCGAGAACATCGACGTCGAAGGCATCACCAAGGGCATCTACCTGCTGAAGAAGAGCGAGGCACCGGGCCCGAAGACCCAGCTGCTGGCCTCCGGTGTGTCCGTTCCCTGGGCCTTGGAAGCTGCGCAGATCCTCGCCGAAGAATGGGGAGTCTCGGCCGATGTTTGGTCAGTGACATCCTGGAACGAACTTCGCCGTGATGCACTCGCCGCCGAGGAAGAGTCCTTCCTGCACCCCGAGAACGAGGCCCGGATCCCGTACATCACCGCCAAAATGGCTGATGCACAGGGCCCCGTTGTTGCAGTCACCGACTACATGAAGGCAGTGCCGGACCAGATCCGTCAGTTCCTGCCCAATGAGTTCGCAACCCTCGGTGCCGACGGCTTCGGTTTCTCCGACACCCGCTCCGCGGCCCGCCGCTTCTTCAAGATCGACTCCCACTCAGTGGTGGTCCGAACCTTGCAGATGTTGGCAAAGCGTGGCGAAGTTGACGCCGACGCACCCCGTCAGGCGATCGCCAAGTACGATCTCCTGAACGTCAACGCAGGCACCACCGGCAACGCCGGAGGCGAAGGCTAACCCCACGCCCACCAGCTCCGCCTGATTGAAGGGTGGTTGGTGTTTCTGTAGAACTTCTACAGCAACACCAACCACCCTTTTGCGTTTAGCCGCGCCACCCCGGCACAGGTTCCACGATGACGTTGTGGGATTCACACAAATAGCGCTTCGAGGCCTCAAGGACATACCCTCGAATCATGGCAGCAACAAAAAAGCCGGCCGCACGGCCGACAGCAGAGGACCCACAGGCCAAAAAGGCCCCGCACCAAGCCACCGAAATTGACGGCACCGCGGAGACTTTGGAGCGCCTGCGCGCAAGTGTAGGATCGCTTTCCTCGATGATGCGCCAAGAACTCGAAAACACCCTCCCCTGGTACCGTCGACTCAGCGCCGACGAACGTTCCGCTCTTGGCTTGGTGGCACAAAACGGCATCACGGCCTTTGTCTCCTGGTATGAACATCCCTCATCCCCCAGCTGGGTACTCTCGGATGTCTTTGGCACTGCTCCCACCGAATTGACCCGCGCCATTAGCCTCCAGCGGGCACTGCAACTGATCCGTACCGTGGTTCAGGTAGTGGAAGACCGCGTTCCTGAGCTCGCCGCAGCAGAGGAACAAACCGCCTTGCGTGAAGCAGTCCTGCGCTATTCGCGCGAGGTGGCTTTCGCTGCCGCGGATGTTTATGCGCGCGCTGCGGAAAATCGGGGCGCTTGGGATACGCGGCTGGAAGCCTTGGCCGTTGACGGCATTTTGCGAGGCGAGAACTCGGACGCCTTGCAGTCACGCATTTCCGCCTTGGGCTGGACCAGCCACAGCCACTTTACGATCATGGTGGGTCCTGCACCACAGGAGGCAAACGCGCTCTTCTTGGCCACGCTCAGACGTGCAGCAGCCAGATTCGCTGAGGACGTCATGGTGGGCATCCAAGGAGACAAGCTGATTCTTGTCCTTGGCAATGTCAAAGATCCCGAATCGGCGTATCTGCGCCTCAGCGATCTCTTCGCGCCCGGACCGGTTGTGTACGGACCCTTGGCAGCCACGTTATCTGACGCCACTGCCTCCGCCAAGGCAGCCTTCGCAGGCATTTCCGTCGCCAAGGGATGGTCTGCCGCGCCGCGCCCTGTCTCTGCGGACGATCTCCTGCCCGAGCGCGTGATAGGCGGCGACGAGTCCGCTAGGCGCGCACTCATTGTGAACATTTACCGCCCCTTGATCGCAGCCTCCAATGGCCTGGTTGAAACCCTCAGCAGTTACCTCCAGGGAGGGCATTCGCTTGAGGCGGCGGCACGGGAACTCTTCGTTCACTCAAACACTGTCCGGTACCGCTTGCGGCGGGTATGTGACGTCACGGGTTGGGATCCATTGATTCCGCGCGAAGCGTTCGTGTTGCAGACGGCCATCATCGTGGGAAGGCTCGCTACGCCGCCGAAAAACTCGAGCGCCAAGGCATCCTCTACCAAGGCTGTTGGTAGCAAACCCACCGGCACCCGAGGGTGAACAGTTAGTAGATTTCGCCTAAAAGTTCCGCCCATTCCCCACGAAACAGTAACCAAACAGCACAGTCATTGTAGACTTCCTACAAAATGTGCCGAGGAGCTTGGTGTGGGGAAACACCGTCAAAAGCCACTAAGTTTGGAAAGCTGGTTAATGTGCTTGCAATAGTCTGCCCTGGACAGGGCTCCCAATCCCCCGGATTCCTTTCACCATGGCTTGAACGCCCGGGTGTGCAGGATCAATTGGCCACCTTGAGCGATGCGGCAGGCATCGATCTGTTGGCCCACGGCACCACCTCAGATGCCGAAACCATCAAGGACACCGCCGTTGCGCAGCCCCTGATCGTCGCGGCCGGGCTCATCACGGCACAGGCCCTCTTAGGTGCCGACGTTGCCGGGGCGCTGGCTTCGAAGTCAGTTGTCATCGCCGGTCACTCGGTCGGGGAAATCACTGCTGCAGCCCTCACCGGGACTCTTTCCAACGCAGACGCCATGGCGTTTGTTCGTGAACGCGCCAACCGCATGGCCGACGCCGCTGCCGCCACACCCACCGGCATGGCCGCCGTGGTTGGCGGGGATCCGGAGGAGGTCATCGCCGCCATTGCCGCGGCTGGGCTGACTCCGGCGAACATGAACTCCAAGGGCCAGACGGTTGCCGCCGGCACGCTGGAACAAATCGCTGCCCTTGTCGCTGCCCCACCGGCCAAGGCGCGGGTCATCCCGCTCCAGGTTGCTGGCGCATTCCACACACACCACATGGCACCTGCGGTTTCCGCTTTGGAAGCACTGGCGCCGTCACTGACCACCCATGCACCCAAGGTGCCGCTGCTTTCAAACTACGACGGCGCCGTCGTATCTTCCGGCGAAGCGGCACTTGAGTCTCTCATCGCCCAGGTATCGCGGCCCGTCCGTTGGGATCTGTGCATGGAAACCATGAGCGCCATGGGCGTGACCGGGCTGATTGAGCTGGCACCGGCGGGCACCCTGACCGGCCTGGCCAAGCGCGGGATGAGTGGCATTGCCACCGTCGCAGTCAAAACACCCGATGATCTTCAAGCTGCCCAGGAACTACTGGCAGCACACTCCTCGCTGGAAGCAGGAACACTGTGAGCACTCCTACCCTGAAGCAGAATCCGATCCATACAGGCTCCCGCATCATGGGCATTGGCGCATACCGCCCGTCCGTGATCGTGACCAATGACGACGTGTGCCAGTGGATTGATTCCTCTGACGAGTGGATCCAGCAGCGCACGGGCATCATCACCCGCCACCGCGCCCCCAAGGACGTTTCCGTGGTGGACATGGCCGTTGGAGCAGGCGCCGAAGCCATCAAGAACGCAGGCATCGAACCGTCCCAGATCGGCGCGGTTCTGGTGTCCACGGTCACGCACCCCTACGCGACACCGTCGGCCGCGACCTTGATCGCCGAAAAAATCGGCGCAAACCCGGCTCCGGCCTTTGACATCTCCGCTGCATGTGCCGGCTACTGCTACGGCGTGGCTCAGGCTGACGCGCTGGTTCGTTCAGGCACGGCAGATTACGTTCTGGTCATCGGTGCCGAGAAGCTCTCCGACGTTATCGACAACCACGAGCGCACCATCTCGTTCCTGCTCGGCGACGGCGCCGGCGCTGTGGTGATTGGCCCCTCGGACGAGCCCGGCATCAGCCCGGCCGTGTGGGGTTCGGACGGAAGTAAGTGGGACACGATCGGAATGACCCACTCCCTCAACGACGTCCGCGATTTCAGCGAACAGGCCATGAAGGGCGACGACGTTGCCCAGGCCGCCGCCGACGAGGCCCATGCCACGCTGTGGCCCACGCTGCGCCAGGACGGCCAGACCGTGTTCCGCTGGGCCGTTTGGGAGATGGCAAAGATGGCCAAGAAGGCCCTCGAAGTCGCCGGAATCACGGCCGATGACCTGGGCGCCTTTGTGCCTCACCAGGCCAACATGCGTATCATCGACGAATTGGCCAAGCAGCTCAAATTGCCCGAACACGTCATCATTGGCCGCGACATCGCCGATGCCGGCAATACCTCCGCGGCCTCCATTCCGTTGGCAACACACCGCCTGCTGGCAGAGAACCCGGAGCTCTCCGGTAAACTTTCGCTTCAGATCGGCTTTGGCGCCGGACTGGTGTTTGGCGCCCAAGTGGTGCGCCTTCCCTAATCGCATCTAGCCACAACCGTGGCTTGATCAGCATGCCTGAAATGATCAATTACTTGATCACAGCAAAAGAAGAAAAGGAGCCGTCAATGGCTAGCAACGAAGAAATCCTGGCTGGTTTGGCCGAAATCGTCAACGAAGAGACCGGCCTTGCCCCCGAGGCTGTTGAGCTGGACAAGTCCTTCACGGATGATTTGGACATCGATTCCATCTCCATGATGACGATCGTCGTCAACGCTGAAGAGAAGTTCGACGTGAAGATCCCGGACGAGGAAGTCAAGAACCTCAAGACCGTTGGCGACGCTGTCAGCTTCATCGCAGGCGCACAGGCTTAAGCAGCCCAAGTGTCTTCTTCCCTGTCCGCGCAAGCGGTCCAGGGCATGGTGGTTGGCCGGAAAGCAGGACTCCGGCCAACCACATCACCATCCTTTAGCCCTGACCCATAAATTTTTAGAGAGTTGAATCATGGCCCGCAAAGTAGTCATCACCGGTCTCGGTGCAACGACGCCCATCGGCGGCGACGTTCCGACCATGTGGAGGAACGCCCTGAAGGGTGTTTCCGGCGCCCACACGCTGACCGATGATTGGGTGGAAAAGTATGATCTGCCCGTTCACTTCGCAGCCAAGGTTACAACTCCCGCAACAGAGGTCCTGAGCCGCGTAGAAGCCAAGCGCATGGACCCCTCAACCCAGTTCGCCGTTGTAGCCGCCCGCGAGGCCTGGAAGGACTCCGGCATCGAGGAGATCGACCACGACCGCCTCGCTGTTGCCTTCGCGACTGGCATTGGCGGTGTTTGGACCCTCCTAGACGCATGGGACACCCTGCGCGAAAAGGGACCCCGCCGCGTTTTGCCCATGACGGTTCCCATGTTGATGCCCAACGGCCCTGCCGCAGCAGTCAGCCTGGACCTCGGTGCCCGAGCCGGTGCGCATACTCCGGTTTCCGCCTGCGCATCAGGCACGGAAGCTTTGCATATCGCCCTGGAACTGATTCGCTCGGGCAAGGCTGATGTTGTCATGGCCGGTGGCGCTGAGGCTGCCATTCACCCGCTGCCGATGGCTTCCTTCTCCGCCATGCAGGCATTGTCCAAGCGCAATGACTCTCCGGAGACGGCCTCACGCCCGTACGACGTGGACCGCGACGGTTTCGTCATGGGTGAAGGTGCCGGCGCCCTGGTACTGGAAGCTGAAGAGCACGCCATTGCCCGCGGCGCACGAATCTACGGCGAGCTTGCTGGCACCTCTGTGACGGCAGACGCGTACCACATCACGGCACCGGACCCGAAGGGCCTTGGCGCCACCCGTGCTTTGAAGGCGGCCCTCTTCGACGCCCGCGCATTGCCCGAGGACGTCGTTCACGTCAACGCGCACGCAACGTCCACCCCCGTCGGTGACCGCCCCGAATACACGGCTCTCAGGGCCGCTCTGGGTGAGCATCTGGACAACGTCTGCGTCTCGGCTACCAAGTCGCAGACCGGCCACCTGTTGGGCGCTTCCGGTGCCGTTGAGTCCGTCATGACGGTCCTGGCTGTTTACCACCGACTGGCCCCGGTCACGATCAACCTGGAAAACCAGGATCCGGAGATCCCGCTCGACGTAATCACCGGGACCCCCCGCGAACTGCCCGAGGGCGAGATCTTGGCTTTGAACAACTCATTCGGCTTCGGTGGTCACAACGCTGTTGTTGCCATCCGCAGCACGGGCCCCAAGGTTGAAATGGCCTAGCTCTCCCTTTTTGACAACTGACCCGCAGTAGTGGCTGAAATACACCGAATATTCGGCGTTTCTCGACCACTACTGCGGGTCAGTTGTTTATGACGGCCGGTTCAGCCTACGTGGTGGAGCCAACGGACGGGAGCACCGGCCGCAGCATGGCGGAACGGTTCAAGTTCCTCGTCCCATGCCTCACCTAGTGCGAGCGAGAGCTCCTGGTAAACCACGGAGGGATCGCCCTTGCCGGTTTCATATGCGTAGCGGATGCGGTCCTCAGAGACCATGATGTTGCCGTGAACATCTGTGACGGCATGGAAAATGCCCAGTTCCGGGGTATGGGACCAACGTGATCCGTCGACACCTGCGCTAGGGTCTTCGGTCACCTCGTAGCGGACGTTTGCCCAGCCGCGAAGCGCCGAGGCAAGCCGGGCTCCCGTGCCAGCCGGCCCGCGCCAGGCGAGTTCAGTGCGCAGCACATTGCGCGCCGCGGGCTGTGCAGTCCAGTGCAAGTCCGAGCGCTGATCCATTACGGCTGCAATGGACGATTCAATATGCGGGCACATGACAGCCGGGGCTGAGTGTACGAACAAAACGCCGCGCGTGGTTTCTGCCTTCATTCCATCCTCCATTGCAGTAGGTGCGTCTTCCCCAACGACCTTCTTAGGATGAAACTTGGCATTGCGCAGAGCTTGGCATATACCGGCCCTGATTATCCGGGTTTTGAACCCGACCTTTAGTTCTTGAGCGATGGCTCTCTATCATTGTGCCGTAGCAGAGCCGATAACGCCACCGTCAGGACAATCCACTGTTGTCTGTGACGTAATTCATGAACATTCTCAGGCTCGCGGGTGTGCCGTTCGATAGCTGTCCCGCAGGCGTTCCACCGAGACGTGCGTGTACAGCTGGGTTGTAGCAAGGGAACTATGGCCTAGGATTTCTTGCACGGAACGTAAGTCTGCACCGCCGTCGAGAAGGTGCGTGGCGGCCGAATGCCGCAAGGTGTGCGGACCCGTGGCCGAGGTGTCACCCAGCGACGCAAATAACTTGTCCACCACCGAACGTACTGTGCGTTGATCGATGCGCCCGCCCCGCTGGCCGAGAAAGAGCGCACTTCCACTCTGCGGTTTGATCAAGATATGACGGCCGCTGTCCAGCCACCGGCCCAACGCCGTGTCTGCCGGAACACCAAATGGAACCACGCGCTCCTTGTTGCCCTTGCCCAAAACCCTCACAGTACGCCGCTCCCGGTTGGCATCTTGTACGTCAAGACCTGTCAGCTCGCCCACACGGATACCGGTCCCATAGAGAAGCTCAACCATGGCCAGATCCCGCAGGGCGATGGGGTCCTGTTCTTCTGCCATAACGGCCAAATTCGCCAGGAGCCTGCCCAGCTGCTGCTGCTGCAAGACGGCCGGCAACGTCTTCTCCCGCTTGGGAGCCTTGAGCCGCAGCGAGGGATCCACCGGGATAATTTCCTCCCGCAGGGCCCATGCAGTGAAGCTGCGTACAGTGGCCGCCCGGCGGGCAAGGGTGGATCGAGCCAGCCCGGACGCGCTTTGTTCACCGAGCCAGCGACGCAGTTGTCCGAGGTCAAGTTCACTCAGGATTGTGTTGCCCTCGGCGACAGCATGGATTAGGAGAGCGTCAATATCGCCACGGTAGGCACGGATGGTGTGTTCAGACCGGCCCCGTTCAGAGCGCAGGTACCGCTCGAAAGCGTCGGCAGCTTGAGCCAGAGCGGCAGGCAGTGCTGAGCGTTCGTCGGAATCCACACACCCACTGTGCGCTGTTGCGCCGCGCAGGGCAAGTTCCCTCGCCGTGACAGATCCAATCCGGCCGCAATAGCTGGCCGGCTACCCCAAGCCCGCGCCCGAAACATAGGTCCCGAGGGAATCCTCGGTGAGCGCTTGGGCGATGGCGGTGACAGCGTCTTGATCCAGAATGACAATGGATTGCCCGTCCGCGCTTGTCCCCGTACCCAAAGTTGGCAAGGTAAACGAGGACACGTTGCTGCCCCTGACGCTATTGAGACTCAGGGCCAGTGCACCAACTGCTTTGGCATCAAGTCCTGAATCCACGCTGACGTAGGGGGAAACCTTATCCACCAGCTCGGTGACTTTGAGAGGGTTGGCCAAGGTAGCTGGTGTAAGTACTGCACCGAGCAGGGACTTCAGAAAGATCTGCTGATTCTTCACGCGCTGATAGTCGCCGTCAACAAACGAATACCGTTCGCGGACAAAACCCAACGCTTGGTCCCCGTTGAGTGTCTGCGGTCCCGCGATAAAGGTGAAATTCCCATGTGTGGAGGTGAAGGGCAACGGCACATCCACGCTCACCCCGCCCAACGCATCCGTGATGGCCTTGAAGCCCTCAAAATCCACGATGGCCACATGGTCAATGCGGTTCTTAAACATACCTTCAAGAGTTTGCACCACGAGAGGCACCCCACCAAAGGCCATGGCGGCATTAATCTTCGCTTCGCCATACCCAGGAATGTCCACCCATGTGTCACGCATGATGGACATCAGGTAGATGTTCTTGCGGTCCGCAGGGATGTGAGCCAGCATGATGGTGTCTGAGCGCTGATTTGAGGGCTCCCCCGTCTCGGCCAAATCCAGCGCGTCACCCCTGCTATCGCTACCCAGAAGCAGAATGTTGAGAGCTTCGGCGGCCGGCCCCTGTGTTGGTTTCACAGGACGCAGAGTTTCACTCGGAAATGCCTCGGGAATCGTCTGGGTTTTGTCATCAAAACTAGTGGCGAGGTTTCCAAGGAAAGCGACGCTGGCGATGGCCGCCACCAGAAACACGCCAAGGAACAAAAACAGCACATTTCTGGTCCTGTTGCGGCGGCGTCGCGCCGGAACAGCTTGGCCATCGGCATTACTCATACCCGCCATCCTGCCACTGCCAGCCATGCTTGTCTGTGCCCTACACCATTCCGGTGAAGCGATTCATGCGCGGCAACTACTTGGCACGACGTTTCCAACCGCCCGCCAGCCGCTCCGCGAGGCCCAAGGCTTCCAGCCGGCCTAACCCCGATAACACCGTCTGAGCGCTCAAACCCGCAACCACACATAGTTTTTCCAGGGTTGTTGCTGTGCGCAGTGGCAGGGCGTCAAGAAGGAGCAAGTCCGAAGTACCCAGACCGTCATGGAGCGCCGTCGCGGTGCTTGGCTCCTCCACGAGGTGCTCACCCATGGCGCCAGCGAGCTCGGCAATATCTGCGGCATCGGTGACGCAAACCGCGGCTCCTTCCTTCAGAAGCCTGTGACAGCCGGCCGAATTCGCCGAGTATACGGACCCCGGAACGGCACCCACCATTCTGCTGAGCGATTCTGCGTGGTGTGCGGTGTTGAGAGCCCCGGATCTCCACCGAGCCTCCACCACTACTGTCACGGAGCACAGGGCAGCGATGAGGCGGTTCCGCTGCAAGAATCTATAGCGCGTGGGGTTGGTTCCGGGTGGTACCTCCGCAACTACTAGTCCCCTTTCGGCGATGATATGCAGCAGATCATCGTTGCCTGAGGGGTAGAACCTGTCCACTCCCCCGGCCATAACGGCCAGCGTTGCCGGCGGATCCTCCACCGGCGCCGTATCCGCTGAGCCAGCAGGCATGGCGGCCCGTGCTCCACCGAAAGGTCCATCGACGGCCACGACGGCACCCAGGGCTCCTCGGTGGGCATGTGCATCGACCCCATAGGCACCTCCACTAACCACCGTGAAGCCCCGTTGAACCAGGGAACTGGCAATCTCCGCGGTGACATTGGCCCCATAACTGGTACTGTCTCGGGAGCCGACCACTGCGATGCACCGAGTCTGGGGCGGAATTAGTGCGTGGGTGCCGCGGCACCACAGTGCAATCGGGGCTCCGAGCTCCAAGTCAGCAAGAGCCTGCGGCCATGTGGCGTCCTCCGGAATCAGGAGCCGGCCACCCAACCTTTTTACAGTCTCCAGGTCACGCTCCGGGGCAAGGTCAACCAGCCTTGGCCGCCAACGACCCAACGCCTCTGCCAGTCCTACCCACCGTTCAGTCCCCGCCGAGGTCAAGACATGGGTCATTTCTTGCTCGACCTTGGCGTCTGTGGCGACACCGCCCTCAATCAGCGCGAGCGCTTCCTCCGGCCCAAGGGCCTCGATCAAGGCCAATCCGGGCAGGTCTGAGGGCTCCATCAACCGTGTTAGCGCTGCCCGCACAACACGGAGGCCCTTGCCGGACCATGCGCTTGAAGTACGGGCATTCATGAAGCTCATAGTCCTTCTCCTCGCTGTCTCAATGTCAGGGCCAGCCCCACCTCGTCGCTGCCCGGGTGCTCCAGCCCTTGTAGATCGGCCACGGTCCAGGCCAGGCGAAGGACCCTGTCATACCCCCGGGCACTGAGCACACCGAGGCCCATGGCCTTGTCCAATAGCGCAGTGTCATGTCCGCCTAAGCGCAATGGCCCACGCAATAGTCTGCCCGTCAAATCGGCGTTGTGCACCAGGCCCCATTTCTTGAGCCGTTCGCCGGCAATGTCCCGGGCATGTCTCACGCGCGCAGCCACCTGGGCGGTGGATTCACGAGGGTCCGAGTCGGCCAGCTGTGACAGCTGGACCTTGTTGACCTGCAATTGAATGTCCACCCTGTCCAGCAACGGACCCGACAACTTACCGAAATATCGCTTTCGTGCCATGGGAGTGCATTCGCAGTTCATGCCCTTGCCGGTGGCCTTGCCGCACGGACAAGGATTGGCGGCAAGGACCAGCTGGAAACGTGCCGGGTAGGACGCGGTGCCAGCCGAGCGGTGCAGCACCAGCTCGCCGTTTTCCAACGGCTGACGCAGGGCGTCCAGAACCCTTTTGTCGAACTCGGGCGCCTCGTCGAGGAATAGCACGCCCCGATGTGCCCGCGACGCCGCACCTGGGCGTGGTATGCCACTACCTCCGCCAATGATGGCTGCCGTGCTGGCGGAATGATGCGGGCGTTCGTAGGGAGGACGATGGATCAGGGCAACTAGGCCTGACGCCCGGTGTTCGAGCGAGTGGATGGCGGTGACCTCCATGGCCTCAGCATCGTTGAGATCAGGCAGAAGACCCGGCAGCCTTTCTGCCAACATGGTTTTCCCGGATCCCGGCGGGCCCACCATCATCAGATGATGCCCTCCGGCGGCCGCGATTTCCAAGGCGAGACGCGCCACCGATTGGCCGGCCACATCAGCCAGGTCGACGCTCTCCCGCACTTCGGGCTGCCCGTGCGTGGTTTCGAGCGTTTCGGGCCCAGCCACCCACTCACTGTCCAGACCAGGCAAGTCCTTGGGGTCGGCCCCAAAATCCACAGCCACCTCCGCAAGACTTTCATAGCCACGAACCCTGGCGCCCTTGACGAGCTGCGCCTCGGCAAGGTTGGCGGCCGCCACCACGAAATCGGAGCGTCCTGCCGACAACGCGGCCAGCACGGCAGGGAGCATGCCGCGAACAGGGCGCAACCTCCCGTCGAGGCCCAACTCCGCAATGAAGACCGTCCTGCCTGTCCCCCGCACGTCGCCGGCGGCGTCCAGTGCCGCCATCACAATGGCCAGGTCAAAGTTCAAGTTAAGACATAGTTAGGATGGCTGTCATGGACGACAACACAATCAGACCCCCACTCGGATGGGAACTTCAAGTCGTGGTCCCAGACTTCGGCCCGGAAGATTTCGACATCACAGATGGGATGGCGGACACTTACGAGTCCAAGCATCTGACAAAGGACGGCGAGACCGAAGTTTACGGATGGTGGAACGCCGTCGACGGACTCGGAATCGAAGTCGTGCAGAACGGCCAGGAAATAACGTTGCCGTCTCCGTGGGCCGCACGCAAACTCGCGGACCTGCTGTATGAGATTGCTGCCGAGGCGGAACAGTCATGAGCGCGGCCCCAGCATGGCGGCGGCCTTCCCCTCGACCCATGCCGCTCAGATTGGTCAGCACGGACACGTTCGCAGACTTAGACCAAGTGTTGGCTGGGTGGCGACTATGGCAAGAATCGGCCAACCTGTCCGAACGAACCATTGCCGACCGGGCGGGCCTAATTCGAAACTTGATGATGTTCTGTGGGCGCGGCCCTTTGGACTTGACCCCGCCCGACATTATTGCGTTTCTGACGAGGCCGGGCATCACCAACACAACCAAGGCCACGTATCACGCCAACATCAGGGTATTTTCTGACTATTTGGTCATGTCGGGGCAACGAGATGACAATCCAGCTTTGCGGACACCGAAGCCGCGCCGCACCAAGGGCGTCCCGCGCCCCGTCACGCCAGAGCAGGTGACCAAGCTGCTGGCGGCGGCAAAACGGAAGCGGACACGCATGATGATTCTGCTGGCGGCGTTTGCTGGTCTGCGAGTGCATGAGGTGGCTAAGGTACGCGGCGAGGATTTCGACCTCTCTGCGGGACTGTTATACATCGTGGGCAAGGGGTCTAAGCGGGCAGTCGTGCCGCTGCACTCTCTGATCTTGGCCGAAGCCAGCAACTTCCCTGAACGTGGCTGGTGGTTCCCTTCTTATGAGAGTCAAGATCCTGGCAGCCCGCATATTAGCGCCCACGCCGTCATGTACTCGATCACGCGGACCATGGATCGAGCTGGCATTGATGCCACCTCGCACCAGCTGCGCCATTACTTTGGGACGGCTCTGGTTCGTAACGGTGTAGATCTGCGGACGGTTCAGGAATTGATGCGTCATGAGTCATTGGCGACGACGGCGCTGTACACCGAAATTTCAGATGTTCAGCGCCGGGATGCCATTAGCGGCCTATTCGCCACCGTTTAGAAGTACGCCCATAGCGTGCCGTCCGGGCCTGGTTTCCAACCGGTGTTCCCTGCCCCGTAGCGGCGCAACGTCGCCACGGTGGCTAGGGTGGCCACGACGGCCGCCTGTGGGGCTGTCGCGGCGACCTGCGCGTCCCACGAGTCATCTGGGTGCCGGGTGACCAGTGCCGTCTTGTCGGCTGCCCACGGCCCGGGTAGCCGGGCCTGGATCGTGACGTGGACGCCGGTGGTCTCTAGCTGGATCGCAAGAGCCGGGACACCCATCAGAGATCCTTCCCTTCGTTACGTAGACCGGCAACGGCCGAGGCGTCGGCTAAGTCCCGTTCCCACTTGCGTGGTGCTTCCTCAGGATCGAAACCGTAGACCGGCGCGTTGTAGTTCACCTGCGGGCCTTGAGTACCAGCACCAGCTGCAACAAGTTGCTCGCTAATACTGGACATCCGGTCAGGCTTCACCGAGTCGAACATCTTCGCGGAAGCAGCACCGAAACGTTGCCGTGAAACCGTAGCCGTCACCTTGTTGAGAGACGCCTCGAGGTTCGGAAGTTCACCCTCGATAGAGTCACCCAAGCCGCCCATGATCCACTGACCGGCAGGCCGCAACAGAACACGGTCCAAAGACTCAGGGCCTTTATTGGCAGCAATCCATGAGGCGATGCCACCAACAAAATCGGTGATCTTGCCCCACGAGGACAGCAGCCCGTCGTAGAGGCTTTGCATGATCGAGGCACCGATCCCACTGAGTAGCCCGCCAAGGTTGCCAATGGCCCCAAGGATTCGGCCGCCGATGCCTGCAAAGAACCCGACGATAGAGCCGATAGCCCCGTTCACGCCGTTGATGATTCCGTTCCACGCACCGGAGAAAACCCCGGCGATAGCACCGAGCGCACCGGACACAACCGACCGGGCCGTGGACAGCCCGCCCGAAACAGCGGAGACGATAAAGCCGAGGACGTTTCGCACGATGGACAGGTACAGGT
>JBKKBD010000042.1:0-14037 GCA_046714315.1 Specibacter sp. | reverse complement strand
TTTCTTGCCGTCGGCCCGCCCCCCCCCCCCCCCCCCCCCCCCCCCCCCCCCCCCCCCGACCGAAGGTCTTGTTACTCGGGTACGGCCACGATTACCTGTGCGGCGCGCAGAATACGCTCACCGGACTTGTAACCATTGCGCAGCACCTGACTGACGGTATCAATCTCCACCTCGGCCGACGGCTGCTGGATGAGCGCCTCGTGCACGGTCGGATCGAAAGGAACGCCTGTGGCGTCGATCTTTTCCAGACCATAGGTGGCCAAGGCTGCTTCCAGCTTGGTGGCAATTGCCGCGAACGGACCATCGACAATGTCGCCATGGGTACGCCCGGCATCAATGCCGTCCAGGACGGGAAGTAGCGAGTTCAGGACGCCAATGACGGCCATCTGCCCGGCCACTGCACGGTCCCGTTCAACACGCTTGCGGTAGTTGACGTACTCGGCCTGCAAGCGAAGAAGGTCATTCTTCAACTCGGCGGCCTCATCGACATCAACACCTTGAGCTACTGACTCGTCGGCCGGAACCTCAACACCGTTGAGAATTTCCTCGGCCTGGGACAGTGCATCACCATTGGTCTCGGCAGGCTCGGCCAAAGGATCCACTGGATCCACCGGCTTGCCCTCTTCGGGGTTTACGGACTCAGACATGCTTACTTCTTCTCGTCTGCGTCTTCGTCGACAACCTCGGCGTCAACGATGTCCTCGTCGGTGCCAGCTTCCGCGTCGGCACCTTCGGAGGCACCGGCGTCGGCCGTTGCACCCTCAGCCTGGGCTGCGGCGTAGATAGCCTCACCCAACGTGGACTGTGAAGCCTGCAGCTTCTCGAAGGCAACCTTTACGGCGTCGTCGTCATCGCCCGCAAGAGCGGTCTTGAGCGCTGTGACATCTTCCTTGACGGGGTTCTTGACCTCGTCGGAGAGCTTGTCGTCGTTGTCGGCCAAAACCTTGTCCACCGAGTAGTGCAGCTGCTCTGCGGAGTTGCGCAGATCTGCTGCCTCGCGGCGGGCCTTGTCCTCGGAAGCGTGCTCTTCAGCGTCGCGAACCATGCGCTCGATGTCTTCCTTGGAGAGCGAGGAACCACCGGTGATGGTCATGGACTGCTCAACACCTGTGCCCTTGTCCTTGGCGGAAACGTGCACAATGCCGTTGGCATCGATGTCGAAGGTGACCTCAACCTGCGGGACGCCGCGAGGAGCAGGCGCAATGCCTGTCAGCTCGAACGTGCCCAGCGGCTTGTTGTCGCGGGTGAACTGACGCTCGCCCTGGAAGACCTGGATGGCCACTGACGGCTGGTTGTCATCAGCTGTGGTGAAGGTCTCGCTACGCTTCGTGGGGATAGCGGTGTTGCGCTCGATCAGGTGCGTCATGACACCACCCTTGGTTTCAATACCCAAGGACAGCGGGGTGACGTCGATGAGCAGAACGTCCTTGCGTTCGCCCTTCAAAACGCCAGCCTGCAGTGCGGCACCAACGGCCACAACCTCATCCGGGTTGACACCCTTGTTGGGCTCCTGGCCGCCAGCCAATTCCTTGACCAGTTCGGAAACGGCGGGCATACGGGTGGATCCGCCAACGAGCACAATGTGATCGATGTCTGAAACCTTGATGCCAGCTTCCTTGATGACGTCCGTGAACGGCTTCTTGGTGCGCTCGAGCAGATCGGAGGTCAGTTCCTGGAACTTGGCGCGGGTCAGCTGCTCGTCCAAGTGAACCGGACCGTCGGCGGTCACGGACAGGTACTGCAGGGAAACGCTGGTGCTGGAGGCCGAGGAGAGTTCCTTCTTGGCCTGCTCGGCAGCTTCCTTCAGACGCTGCAGGGCAATCTTGTCCTTGGACAGGTCGATTCCCTTGACCTTGAGCTGCTTCAACAGGTAGTCAACAATGCGCTGGTCCCAGTCGTCGCCGCCGAGGCGGTTGTCACCGGAGGTGGAGCGAACCTGGATGGTGGAGAAGTCGTCTTCATCCTTGCCAACTTCGAGCAGGGAAACGTCAAACGTTCCGCCACCGAGGTCGAATACCAAGATGAGCTCGTCTTCTTTGCCCTTTTCAAGGCCGTAAGCCAAAGCAGCCGCGGTGGGCTCGTTGACAATACGCAGCACCTTCAAGCCTGCAATTTCGCCGGCTTCCTTCGTGGCCTGGCGCTCAGCATCGTTGAAGTAGGCAGGGACGGTGATAACAGCGTCGGTGACCTTCTCGCCCAAGTATGCTTCGGCGTCGTTCTTGAGCTTCATCAAGATACGTGCGGAGATTTCCTGAGCCGTGTACTTCTTGCCGTCAATGTCGACGTTCCAGTCGGTGCCCATGTGGCGCTTGACGGAAGCGATGGTGCGGTCGATGTTGTTGACTGCCTGGCGCTTGGCGATTTCGCCAACCAGAACTTCGCCGGACTTGGAGAAGGCAACGATCGAGGGGGTGGTGCGGCCACCTTCGGCGTTGGCGATAACGGTGGGCTCGCCACCTTCCAAGACGGATACAACAGAGTTGGTGGTTCCGAGGTCAATACCTACGGCACGTGACATAAGTGGTTCCTTTCATGAGCCGCTGCGTGAACTTGTCCGCCACCGGAATGGTGATCGGGTCGCTCAACCAGCGGTATTGAGCGTTCTGCACTCAACTTTACTCAGGCTCGTTTTGTTGTCAAATGAAGTTGAGCGTAGTTGACTCAACTTTCACGTTGGGCGAACAAGAACGACGCCGGAGGGCCCCTTTGTGCGAGCTGGGCCACCTTTGCCGGGCTACTGGCGGGACGATTCGGCGTGACGATTACTCCGCCTCGTCGAACCGAGTCCGCGCCCGCTCCACCTCCGGCATGTTCGTCGTCGTCCAACGCAGCAGCGCGTCGATGAGCCCGTTGAGTGTGTCGCCGAGCGGGGCCACCCGATACTCGACGGCGAGCGGACGCGTGGTGATAACGACGCGTTCAACCATGCCGTTGCGTTCGAGGCGGCGCAGTGCCGCGGTGAGTGACTTCTGCCCGACGGCTGGGATCTTGCGTCGCAGTTCGTTGAAGCGCAGCGGACTGCCGCACAGTACATCAAGCACCTGCAGCGACCACTTGTCGAGCACCTGGTCGAGCAGTTCACGGTGCGGTGCATCAACCTGGAGCAGGGCTGTATCGAGGTGGGAGGTTTCATTCATGACACCTAGTCTCGTTGAAGTTCCCTTCATGCACCAGGTAGACATGGGATACTTACCAACTCGAAGCAAGGAAAATCCATGACCGTTGAGCTACTTTCCCCCGAGGGTATGATCCAGCCCGTACCCTATGCCCACGTTTCCGTCGCCACGGGCAACCGCCATGTGCACATCGCCGGACAGATTGGCCGCGATGCCTACACCGGCTATCTGTCAGGCGATCTGGCCGGTCAGGTCGCCCAGTCGCTGCGCAATACCGCCCGCGGTCTCGCCGCTGCGGGTGCCACGTTCGCCGACGTCGTACGCCTGCGCTTCTTCGTCACACAGTGGTCGCCGGAGAAGATGGGCGATCTTATGGCAGGCATCGAACTCGTGGCCCTAGAACTCGGCTTGCCTCAGCCGATGCCGCCGGCCTCGCTCATCGGAGTCGATATTTTGTTTGAAGCCGACGTGCTCGTTGAACTCGAGACGGACGCAGTGCTCCTCTGAGACAGAGTTCCCCCGGAGCCCAGAGAGTGACACCGGACCGTTTCCGGTTACCGAAAACTTGGTAGGTAGTTAGCAATAGAAATCGCGTTGTAACTACCTACCGTGCGACTAAGTACCTACCAAGCGTTCACATGCCGGAAGCTCTGGCCACGCAAACGGCCGAAGGCGTACGCTCCACTTATGAGCGAGCAATCCAGCACCGAAGACCAGGACCAGGACCAGGACGACGTCTACACCCATGGACACCACGAGAGCGTGCTGCGATCGCACGCTTCACGGACGGCCGCAAATTCCGCGGCATATCTGATTCCGCACCTGAGTCATGGGCTCAAGGTGCTGGATGTGGGTTCAGGGCCCGGCACCATTACCGCCGATTTCGCCCAACTGGTTGCTCCCGGCGAGGTCGTGGGGCTGGACCGTGCACCCGAAGTGGTGGCCGCGGCAACGGTACTGGCCAGAGAACGCCACTTGCACAACCTCAGCTTTGAGACCGGCGATGTCTACAACCTGGACTTCTCCGATGACAGCTTTGATCTGGCACACGCACACCAGGTCTTGCAGCACCTGACGGATCCGGTGGAGGCGTTGCGTGAAATGCGCCGCGTCACGAAACCCGGCGGCATAGTGGCCGTCCGCGACGCCGATTTTCATGGCATGTCTTGGTATCCGCAGCTGCCCGAACTCGACGAGTGGATGGCGCTATATCAGCAGGTGGCCCGGCACAATCAGGCGGAGCCGGATGCCGGTCGACGCTTGCTCCACTGGGCCCTGGCCGCGGAATTCACCGACGTCACGCCGTCGAGCGCCAATTGGTTGTATGCCACAGCGGAGCAGCGTGCCTGGTTGGCTGGCGTCTGGGCGGACCGGACCGTGGGCTCGGCGTTTGCCGAACAGGCCCTCGCTTACGGCTTCGCGGATGCGGCCACACTGACCAGGATCTCTGCCGGTTGGCGGGCATGGGGCGCAGCCAAAGACGGTTGGTTCCTGATGCCTAATGGGGAGATCATCGCCCGGGCGTAGCTGGGACAGCCCCTCCGCCGCAGGAACGGACCGTTAGCCCGTAAACTAGGCGGGTGCAATTCTCACTGTGGCTTGCCCTCGCGGGTGCCGGCGCCATGATTAGCCTGACTCCCGGCGCAGGCGCCATCAACACCATGTCCAACGCACTGACTTCCGGGTTCCGTCGCTCGTTCTGGGGCATCCTTGGCCAGCAGCTGGCGCTCGTGATCCACGTGGTCATCGTTGCGGCGGGCGTGGGCATCATTGTCTCCAATTCCCCTTTCCTGTTCATGATGATCCGCTATGTTGGCGCCGCCTATCTGGTGTATTTGGGTATCCGGAAGCTGCTGGCCAAGGCAGAAACGTCCGACGCCGGCGACTCCCCTGCCGCTGCTGAGTCCGGGTTCTCGATGTTCCGCCGCGGGCTGTGGGTCAACCTGCTCAACCCCAAGGCGATCGTGTTTTTCCTGGCGTTTATGCCTCAGTTCATCCGCCCCGATGAGTCGCTGCTGCCGCAATACGCGGTCCTGACGGCCACGGTTGTTGTCATTGACATCATCGTCATGTGGTTCATTTTTGCCGCGGGCGCCAAGCAACTCAAACACCTCACGGCCAGCGAGCGCGGGCAGCTGATCCTCAACCGCATCTTCGGCATCCTGTTCATCGTGGTGGGCATCCTGCTGGCTCTCGTCTAGGGTGCCTATGTGCCGCCGATAGAATGGCCCCCATGAGCAATCCTTACCGGATCATGACCGTTTGCACCGGCAATATCTGCCGCTCCCCCATGGCCGAATTCATGTTGGCGAGCGCCGCGGCTGAATCCGGCCTTGAGGTGGAGGTCGATTCCGCGGGCACCACGGCCTGGGAAATTGGGAACCCGATCGACCCGCGAGCCAAGGCTGTCCTGGCGCGTCACGGAGTGGTCGCCGCCAAGCACGCCGCGCGCGAATTCCAGCCTGCCTGGTTTGCCGAACGGGACCTCATCTTGGCACTGGACACCGATCATCACGACGCCCTGATCGCTCTTGCGCCCGACGCCGCCGCTGCCGCCAAGGTGCGCATGTTGCGTTCCTTCGATCCTGCCGTGGCCGACGCAGCTGCCGAACAGCAGGGAATTTACGATCCCTGGTACGGCAACGCGAAGGATTTTGAGGTCAGCTGGGATCTGATCGCCGCAGCCATTCCCGGCATTTTGGCGCACGCCCGTGGCTGAGCGCCCGGTCATCATCGCCGTCGACGGCCGCTCGGGCGCAGGAAAAACCACTGTCGCCGTGGAGCTCGCCGCCTTGCTGCGCCGCCACCGCACGGTTTCGCTGTTTCATCTCGAGGATATTTACCCCGGCTGGGATGGCTTGGCGGGCGGGGTGGAGCGCTACATCGATTCCGTTTTGCAGCCTCTGCGCGAGGGTCTGCCCGCCACTTGGACCGCGTGGGATTGGGAGGCAGCGAACGACGGCGCCCCCCGCACCACCGCCGTTGCCCCCGTGGTGCTCGTGGAGGGTGTTGGGTCATCCCATGGTCGCGCTGCCGACTTCCTTGACGCCGTGATTTGGGTGGACGCCCCCAGCCAGGCCCGCAAGAAGCGGGCTCTTGACCGCGACGGTGAAACGTACGCACCATTCTGGGACGCCTGGGCGGAACAGGAGGAACGGTTGCTGGCCGGCAAGGCCTCGGCCGAACATGCCGACATTTTGGTGGACGGCACGCACGGCGTGGCCAACGCCCCAGAATCCGTTCTGGACTCACTGACTCAACTCCCTGCCTTGGAGCACGTGCTGGGCCCCGAGTTGGCCCGACGCCGCGGACTGGAATTTTCGGCCGTTCGCCTAGAGGGGTCACCTGCTGCCGAGGAACTCTTCCGCGCGCTCTACGGGCAGTCCAAGAATGTGGTCTGGCTGGACAGCTCCATCGCGGGCACGGCAACAGCGGGAGCTCAGTCACCAGGCACCGAAGCTGCGGCCAGATCCAGGTTCTCCATCATGGCCGATGACTCTGGCCGATTCGGACAACTGGCCCGCCACACTAATGGCGTGACAACGGTGAGCTCGGGGCAGGTCACCACACGCATCCGAGGACCGTTCTTCCGGTGGCTCGATTCCGTGTGGGGCAGGAAGGCAGTGCGGGCACCGCGCCACTACCCTGGCGATTTCACTCTTGGATGGCTGGGCTACCTCGGCTATGGACTCAAGTCGGAAACCGGCGGCACAGCCTTTGCACCCGCGGGTACGATCCCCGATGCTGCACTTCTTTTTGCTGGCCGCGCAGTGGTCCTGGATCATCAGGAAAAATGCCTCTACGCCTTGACATTGAGTGGTCCGCACCAGCCCGGCTCACGCCTGGAGGCCGAGGAATTCCGCACGGCAGTCCGCACGGCGCACGCCAGCACCCAAGTGGCCGCAACTGGCAATCCGGGCCATCCGGAGTCGGACGTTCATGGCGAGGCACTGGACACCACTCCGCCGCGCTTTACGGCATGGGACGGCGAGCGCCGCTACAAGGACATGATCGCGGCGGCACAGGCGCAAATCCATGACGGCAACAGCTATGAAATCTGCCTGACCACCCAGCTGGAATCGCACACACCGGAACACGTCGATGAGTGGGCGGCCTACCGCGCCTTGCGCAAGCGAAATCCGGCCCCCTTTGCGGCGTTCCTGCGCCTGGGCGAGCTGAGTGTTTGCAGCACATCGCCCGAACGTTTCCTGCGCATCGATGCTGCCGGGCTCATGCGCGCCGAACCCATTAAGGGCACCCGGCGCCGCGATGCCGACCCCGCCACGGATGCCGCACTCAAGGCCGATCTGGTGACGTCCCTCAAGGATCGGGCGGAAAACGTGATGATCGTTGACCTGCTGCGCAACGACCTCTCTCACTTTGCCCTGCCGGAATCACTCACTGTCCCGCGGTTATGCGCGATCGAAAGTTACGCCACCGTGCACCAGATGGTCAGCACCATCGAGGCGCAGCTGGCTCCGGGCAGCTCCCGCGCGCAGGCCGTAGCCGCGGCCTTCCCGGCCGGTTCCATGACGGGCGCGCCGAAGATCAGCACCATGGCCATCCTCGACACCCTCGAGGCCGGCCCGCGCGGCATCTATTCCGGCGCGATCGGCTACTTTTCACTCAATGCCGCCACCGATCTCTCCGTAGTGATCCGCACTCTGGTCCTCCAGGACAAGCACGACGGCGGCACGCACCTTTCCTTGGGAATCGGCGGCGCCATCACGGCCGACTCCGAGGACGAGGCGGAGTGGCAGGAGATCCAGGCCAAGGCTTACGGCGTCCTGTCCACCCTGGGCTCAGAGTTCCCGGTGTAATCGGCGGCGGCCGACGTGTCGGATAGTGACCGAGGGAATGCCGGATCGGCTGCCAACCGACCACCGCTACTGCAGCGTTGCGGTCAGCCTAGCCACGTTGTCCACGTAGCGCGCTAGGACGGGCCGGTTGACCCATTCGTCGAGCTTCAGTTCGCGTGAGATTGCGCGGTAGTGGTCTTCCACGGCGCGCATCTGATGAACCACCTCGCGGTCAATCATCATGACAGTGACTTCAAGGTTGAGTGAGAAGCTGCGCATATCCATGTTGGAGGAGCCGATCACGGCCACATCCGAATCCACGGTGAAGTGCTTCGCGTGCAGGACGAACGGCTTGGGATACAAATAGATCCGGACGCCAGCCTTGAGCAGTGCTTCGTAATAGGAGCGCTGGGCGTGATGGACCAAGAACTGGTCGCCGGCCTCCGAAACGAAGAGCTCCACCACAATGCCACGCTGGGCCGCCGTGGTGATGGCGTACAGCAGCGAATCGTCGGGCACAAAATACGGGCTGGAGATGGTGATGCGCTCTTCAGCGGAGTAGAGCAGGGTGTTGAACAGGCGAAGGTTGTTCTCGGTGACAAATCCCGGACCGCTGGGCACCACCTGACACAGGGATCCGCCAGCAAATGAATCCCAGTGGTAGGTTGCCAGCTGGTCTTCTAGGTTCTCTTCAGTCTCGGCGGACCAATCGGTAGCAAACATGACGTTGAGCGTGCCAACAATGGGCCCCTCCAACCGGGACATGAGCTCCACCCATTTCCGGCCAACCTTTTGGTTCTTCTTCTTCCGGTACGACGGTTCGATGATGTTCTGGGATCCGGTGAATGCCACGCGCCCATCGACCACCAGGATCTTTCGGTGGTTCCTAAGATCGGGTCTGCGCCATTGACCTTTGACAGGCAGCAGCGGCAGCATACGGCGCCACTGGATTTGGCTGGCCTTGAGCCGACGAATCATGCCCCGATAACCGGGCACCCGGATCGAGCCAATGTGGTCAAAAAGCACGCGCACCCGCACACCACGCTCGGCGGCAGCTTCGAGCTCCGTGAACAGCCGGTCGGTGCAAACATCGGCGCTCATGATGTAGAACTCGGCGTTGACGAAGTTCTTGGCCAGGCTGACTTCATCGGCCATGGCGTCCAGGGACTCCTGGTAGCCCTCGATCAGCTGGACGGTATTGGCCCCCAAAGCGGGGAAGGATCCCAAGTTTCGATTCAACTCAATGGCGGATTTCACCCAGGCCGGGCCTTCATACTCGGGAACCAGATCCGCGACCCCGCGGGTCCCTTCCACCACGCGCTGGTTGACGGCGTCCTGTGATTCCCGCCGTCGTCGTGAGAGCCGGAAGTTTCCAAACATCAGGAACAGGATCAGGCCAACATAGGGCAGGAAGAAGATGCACAAGAGCCACGCCATGGCCGTGGTCGGACGCCGGTTTCCGGGAATGATGCCCAACACGGCAACGCGAATACCCAAATCCACGATCAAGAGAAGCGCCGACAGCCAGACGCTGCCAGTTGGCAGACTAAATGCGGTCCAGAACATCCAGCCACCCCTTTTTCGCCGGTACGGTGGCCACCGGATCATGGCGCCGCAAATAACAACAGCCTATAGGCATTGTGCAGCGGTAGCGGCGTTCAACCCGACTCCTGTCACACGTCACACCGAACGGTATCCTCCGGTTAGGCTGGGCATAAATCCCACCGGCTGACACTAAGGACAAAACAATGAGCACCCCTCACGTCACCATCGACTCCTTTGCCCTTGATCCGCACAAACTCACGCAACAAGCCCTCAAGGGGCTGCGCCTGGCGTTTGCCGTTAGTGGTATTGCCGCTCTGGGACTTGGCGTCGTCCTTCTGCTGTGGCCCACCAAAACCTTGGCAGTGGTTGCCGTGTTCCTTGGCATCAACTTTCTCATCACGGGCGCCGTGAAGGTTGCCGTGGGAATTTTTAGCCACAGCCTCTCAACGGGCATGCGAATTCTCGACGTGCTGCTTGGCCTGTTCATTTTGGTGGCCGGCATCATCGCCCTGCGTAACTCGGCGGCAACCGGTGAGGCCCTGTTGATATTCACGGTCATCATGATCGGCATCGGCTGGATCATCGAGGGCATCGTCGCCATGGCTGAGGCAGGCAAGGGCTCCACCCGTCTGTGGGCCATCGTCTTCGGCGCGCTCAGCGTCGTTGCCGGCATCGTGGTCTTGGCAGTTCCCGGATGGACGGCCGCGTGGCTGTTGCTCATGACGGCCATCATGCTGATCGTTTTGGGAATCGTGGGCCTGGTGCGGGCCTTCACTTTTGGCAAGCAACTGCTGGCGGGCCGCTAAGCTCTATCGCATGACAGTTTTGGTTTTCCTTGACCCCACCAACCTCGCCGGCCGCTTGGTGGACGCCTCCACCCCCGCCATCTTGGCCACGGACCAGGGTGTCACGCGTGGTGATGGAATCTTCGAATCCATGCTGGCCGTTGATGGCGTGCCGCGAAAAATCCAGGCTCACCTTGACCGACTTGCCGGATCAGCCCGGACCATGGACCTTGCCATCCCGGCGGCGGAAGCGTGGCAGGGCGCCATTACGACGGCGGTCGCCGCCTTCGCCGCTGCCGAACCCCAGGATTCCCGCGCAGCAGGTGACGCGGCACGCCAGTGCGTCGTCAAACTCATTGCAACCCGCGGACCCGAGGGCGCCAACACCCCCACGGCATGGGTGCAGGTTTCGGCCATCTCACCGGCGCTAGCCGAACAGCGGGCCAAGGGCTTGGACGTCATTTTGCTTGAGCGCGGCTACGACAGCGACATTGCCGTCCGCGCCCCGTGGCTGCTCCTTGGCGCCAAAACCCTCTCCTATGCGGTCAACATGGCGGCCCTGCGGCACGCACATGAACAGGGCGCAGATGACGTGATCTTCACCAGTGGCGACTCGCTGGTGCTGGAGGGGCCGACGTCGTCCGTTCTCCTGGCGCATATCTCTGACGATTCGGGCGTTCCCGTGAAACGGCTTATAACACCGCATCTGGACACGGGCATTTTGCCCGGCACCACCCAAGGCGCCTTGTTTGCCGCGGCCAAGGAGGCTGGGTGGGAACTCGGCTACGGCCCTGTCACGCCCGCTGATCTGCTCGACGCGGACGCTGTCTGGCTGATTTCAAGCCTGCGGCTGTTGGCGCCCGTAAACACGATCGACGGCACGGACATTGGCACGGCCGCCATCCGGGACCAGCTCAGCCGCGAGCTCAGCGCGATACTGGCAACAACGCTGTAGGGACCAGCGGGCGGAGCTTGTTGCCCAGGAACATGATGAGCAGGGTCATCGCAACGAATCCAACTGCAATGAACACGCACGTCACCGCCACTGTGCCGTAGCCGCCATTGGCCGGGTTAATGAACGGGTAGGCGTACCAATTGATGACAGCCCCGCGGATCAGGGAGTAGGCCAGGTAGCCCAACGGGAACAGCGCAGCAACGCCTACCCGCTTGAGTGGGATGGTGTGGCGCGGGGACTGGATGAGCCAGTCTGCCACCACGGCAACCGGCATTACGTAATGCAGCCACGTGTTGATCCAGGGCAGCAGCGAGCCTAGGTCCACGTCGCGCAGCAGCGTGTTGAAGACAACACCCACGAGCGCCATACACACCACCGAGATGCAGCGCAGCAACGCCCAGACAGGGCCGCCCTCCTTGCCGCGCCAGGTAAGCACGGACTCGACGATCAGCACCACGGCGGCGAAAATGTTGGAGAGGTTCGTGAAATAGCTGAAGAAGTTCACCAGGTCATAGCCTTGGCCAAGGTGGATGCCCAACTGGGTGCCCACGGCGATGAGAGTCACCGCCCCGAAGAGGAAGCGGACGGCGGCAAAGGTGCGGCTGGGTGTCATGGCTCTATCTTGCCAGCAGCCTGCACTGTACCGGCGTAGCGCCACCACTTTTGCCCTGATCGTCATGTTGCGCCACACACGCATAATTTCGGGCAGCACTGATGCCGCGTGTGTTATTTTCGAAGTGAGTAATGAGTGCCAGTATCAAGCCCTGACTTGCTGGCCGGCAACCCTCTTCCCGGCGGGGTGCCTCAGGTGAATACTCGGCAAACCCAGCTACCAACGGCTGACATTTGCAAGCGTGAACCCTTCGGCAGCGCCACCAATATCGTTTAAGCGCCGCAGCCAAATCCCGCTTGCACCTGCCGGTCACTTGCAATGAGGAGACCCATGTCCGCGGACGAATCCCCCCTGGCCTACCGCCTGATCACCGGCCCCGACGACCGATCGTTTTGTGAGCGCATCTCAGCCGCGCTTGCCGAGGGCTACGTCCTGCACGGCGGGCCCGCCGTGACGTTCAATGGAACCACCGTCATTTGCGCTCAGGCCGTCATCCTCCCGCAAGCCGTGGCCAGCAGCGACGTGGCAGTGGCAAACGCCCTTGACGAGCTCGATTCCGAACTTGAATTTGATGGCGAGGGAATCGCGTGAGCTATGCAGGCGATCTCGCTCCGGCAATAGCGTGGGAGCACGTAGCGGCAGGTGCCGTCCTGGTTGACGTGCGTACGGACGGGGAATGGGCCCACATTGGCGTTCCGGACACGTCCTCACTGAGTACCGAGCCTGTGTTTATCCAGTGGAATCTTGCCAACGGCAGCAACAATCCTGAGTTTTTGGCCCAGCTCTTGGCCACGGTTCCAACGGAGAAGCAGCTGGTGGTGCTGTGTCGTTCGGGAGCGCGCTCCATCGCCGCCGCTACTGCCGCCACGGCCGCCGGGTACACGGCGTACAACGTCTTGGAAGGTTTTGAAGGTGAACCCGATCGCTATGGCGACAGGGTGATCAACGGTTGGAAAAATCGGAAGCTGCCCTGGCACTAACCGCCACGCACCCGTTCTAAACACATAGCAGCACCAGCGAAAGCCAAGGACAAGCAATTGAGTAACTTTAACGAGCACGCAGCCACGTGGGCAGAGGACACCCAGGCCGTGCGCGGCGGGCTCGACCGCAGCAATTTCCAGGAGACCTCCGAGGCCCTCTTCCTGAACTCCGGCTTTGTCTATGAATCGGCCGAAGCAGCCGAGCAGGCGTTCACGGGCGAGGTGGACCGCTTCGTCTACTCGCGGTATGGCAACCCGTCCGTGTCCACGTTCCAGGAACGGCTGCGGCTGTTGGAGGGGAAGGAAGCCTGCTTTGCGACCGCCTCCGGCATGTCCGCCGTCTTCACGGCTCTCGGCGCATTGCTGGCTGCCGGTGACAGGGTGGTCGCCTCGCGCTCCCTCTTTGGCTCCTGCTTCGTCATCCTGAACGAGCTGCTGCCGCGCTGGGGTGTGGAGACCGTTTTTGTGGACGGTCCGGATCTGGACCAGTGGCGAGAAGCGTTATCCGTTCCGACCACGGCCGTATTCTTTGAATCGCCGTCAAACCCCATGCAGGAAATCATCGATGTACAGGCCGTGTGCGATCTGGCCCATGCGGCCGGTGCGCAAGTGGTGGCCGACAACGTTTTCGCGACTCCCCTGCTGCAGCGCTGCGGCGACTTTGGTGCCGACATTGTTGTCTACTCGGGCACCAAGCACATTGACGGACAGGGCCGCGTCTTGGGCGGGGCCATCCTCGGCACCAAGGAGTTCATTGACGGGCCGGTCAAAAACCTTATGCGCCATACCGGCCCTGCCCTGTCAGCCTTCAACGCCTGGGTGCTGACCAAGGGCTTGGAGACCATGAATTTGCGCGTCACCCACTCATGCAACAGCGCGCTGGCGTTGGGTGAATTTCTCGAGACACAGCCTCAGATCAGCCGAGTGCTGTACCCGCACCTGCCCTCGCACCCGCAGTATGAGCTGGCCAGGAAGCAGATGAAGGCTGGCGGCACGGTGCTGACCTTCGAGCTGGCCGAGCCCGCTGGCAGAACCACCAAGGACGCCGCCTTTGCACTGTTGAACGCATTGAAGATCATCGACATCTCCAATAACTTGGGCGATGCGAAGTCACTCATCACGCATCCGGCCACAACAACGCACCGCGCCATGGGACCGGACGCTCGTGCGGCGATCGGTTTGAGCGATGGTTTCCTGCGTTTGTCCGTGGGCTTGGAAGATCTGGATGACCTGAAACAGGATCT